>NZ_JBICXG010000001.1:217322-460998 GCF_043200175.1 Streptomyces sp. NPDC048462 | reverse complement strand
TTCTTTCCGCTGCGGCCGCGCCCCCCTGGGCGCTTCCCGGTCCGGGGGGGGCGTTTTCCCGGGCGGAGGTTGGGGGGGGGGGGGGGGGGCCCCCCCCGGGGGGGGGGGGGGCCCCGCCCGGGAGACTCAGTAGCCGGCGACGCCCAGGTCGCGGCAGATCGCCACGAGGTCCGGGTGCACGTAGCGCCCGTTCTCCTCGATGGCGACGCCGTCCAGGTAGATGGACGGGCCCAGGACGCTGCCGTCGGTGTGGGCGGCGGCGACCCACGGCTCGCCGCCGATCCAGGCGCCCTTGGTGCCGATGCCGAGTTCGACGCAGCCGAAGACGCGCTCGTCCTCGACGATGCGGCCGGTCGGGGCGAGAACACCGGGGTTGAAGCCGAGCGACCAGTGCGCGACGCGGAACATGTTCGGGTCGTCGAAGGACTCCATCCAGCGGCGGAAGGTGTCCGCGTCGGCGTCGCCCTCGATCTTGGTGACGACGCCCTTCTCGACGGTGCAGCGGACCGGGGAGCGCAGCAGGCCGAGCTCGTCCGGCGGCCACAGGGCACCGTCGAAGACGAGGACGCCGTCCTGGGTCTCCTCCAGGGGGTTCCAGGAGATCTGGCCGGAGAGCATGACGGTCTCGCCGGGCTTCTCCGCGGGCTTGCCGCGCAGGTTGATCGGCCGGTCGCCGTTGCGGCCCACCAGGTCGGTGCCGTTGGCGGAGGTGATCCGGACTTCGTCGGCCGTCTCCAGGAGGGCGACCAGGGCCTTGCCGAGGCGTATGACGCCCTGGAAGTCGGGGCGCCCGACGGTGGCGACCAGCATCTGGACGTCCATCGCGGTGAGGTTGGTGTAGCGGCAGCCGTTCGCCATGGCGGCGCGGAACGCGTCGGAGTGCATCAGGTACGAGACGGCGAACTCGATCCACACGTCGGCGTCCGCGATGGCGCCGGCGACGGGCCGGGGCGGCTCCATGGAGGCGCCGGGCAGCGTCTCGTACCAGACGACGACGGGGTGCGCCCCGGCGGCGGCGACGGCCTGCGCGGTCGCCTCGATGACACGGCGGTCGCTGCTGGTGTCGCCGGTGAGGACGACGTGCTCGCCGCGCTTGACGAGCATGACCTCCTCGACGAGCTTGCGGGCGGCCAGCGCCAGTTCGAAGCTGAGGTACTCGGGACGCGGCTCGAGCCTGCTGTACATGTCCATGGGGGGTTCTCCTTGCCATGCGGGTGGTGCTGAGTGGTGCGGGAACTGGTTCAGGGGTGGCGGGGCGTCAGGTCTTGAGGATCTGGGCCGAGTCGCCGAGCGAACTGCCGGCGATCAGGCCGGCGCCCACCAGGTTGAGTTCCTCGTCGGCGGCGGGACCGCGCAGTCTGCGGTAGCCGACCCGGACGACGAGCGCGCCGAGGACCAGCCAGCAGGCCTGCGGGGTGAGGATGAGCAGGCCGGTGGCGAGCATGACGCCCATCTGCCGGCGGGTGCCGCCCAGCAGCTGGATGGCGGCGCCGGGGATGGCCCAGATCAGCATGGTGCGGACGGCGTCCGGGTCGCTGAGCCCGCTCTTGATGGTGTCGGCGTACACCTTGGCGACGGGCGGGATGAGCCCCTGCCCGAAGTACGAACGCCAGGCGAGGGCGACGACGGCGAGGGCGACCGCGAATCCGATGAGGGCGGCCAGGAACTGCTGGCGGCGGCCCTCGCGCTCGAAGGGGTCCCAGGGGCGGTGCTCGCGCCGCAGCAGCCAGCCGGCCTTGAGGTCGTAACCCATGTCCGCGAAGGCCGGGCCGGTGGCGGAGACGTACCCCACCAGAAGGGCGAGCGGCACGGACGGTATTCCGATGGCGAGGCCGAGGATGAGGAAGATCAGCGTGACCGCGAAGGACGGGAACCAGCCGGACTGCATGGCGGCGAGGCCGACGATCAGTTCGTGGACCAGCGCGGCGAAGGCGGCGAACAGCACCCAGCCGACGATGCCGAGCGGGCTCATGTCCCCGATCAGCCCGCCGAGCACGGCGAGGATCACGGCGCCCCCGGTGAAGAGGGCGTAGCCGCGGATCAGTGAGAGCCGCAGGGCGCGCTCGTCGACGGTGTACGCGGTGCTCGGGTCCGCCGGCTGGACGTGCGCCACGCTGCGGTCCTCCTCGGCGGCGGCGGCAAGTTTGCGCTCGCGACGGCCGAGCAGCAGGTGCACGGCCTGGCCGAGCGCCACGACGCCGGCGCCGACCATGACGCCGTGCGGGATGTACCCGGCGCCGAGGTCGGTGCCGAAGAGGTCGGGGCCGTACTGGCGGAGCATCAGCCCGATGCCGAACATCATCAGCGCCCAGACGTTGCCGAGGAAGGCGACGCCGGCTGCGGAGAGCGGCAGGCTGAAGAGGGTGCCGGCGAGGCCGACGGCGGTGCCGCCGGCGAGGATCAGGGCGCGGCGTCCTCCCCGGTCGCCGGCCTTGATGGTCTCGGCGGCCGCGGTGCCGGGGGGCCAGGCGGCGTCGGCCGGGAGCAGCCGGGAGCCGAAGGCGCGGTAGAGCACCCAGGCGTCCACGACGAGCCCGATGAAGGCCCCGGCGAGCATCGGCCAGACCAGGTCCTTGCGCCCGAAGACGTACGGGATGGCGACGGAGGTGAGCAGGGCGTTCGCGGAGGCGAAGGTGGCGGCGGAGATGGCGCTCTGGGCGAGGTTCTGCCGGTGCACGGACCGCATCCGGCGCAGGAAGCCCAGCGGGATGCGGCCGATGAGCATGGCGACGAGTGCGCCGACGACCGAGGTGTTGGCGGAGATACCCAGCTTGGAGACCAGGTCGATGCCGATGACGGCTCCCACGGCGGAGAGCACCACCAGGATCGCCAGCAGCACGGGTTCCATGACCCTGGGGTGCGACCGGGGCTCGTCGGGGGCGGACGGCGGCGGGGCAGGGTGCGGCGCTGAGACGTGGTGCGCCATGGGGCACCCCCTTCGGTTTGCAGGGCTGGGAGGCGGGTCCGGGCCGTCGCGGCAGGGCGGGGCCCGGGGGCGCGCGGCGGCAGGGGAGGCCGCGGCCGGGGAGGTTGCTGGGTGGTTCAGCCGCCGAGGGCGGCGGTGATCTCCGCCGCGCCGGCGCGTACCAGCGTCACGAGGGTGTCGGCGGCCCGGTCCACGCGGTGGGACGGGCCGATGACGGTGAGGGAGGCGGGGACGCCGGCGCCCTGGAAGACGGGTGCGGAGACCGCGGTGACGGCCTCGTCGTACTCGCCGTGGCTGACGCAGTACCCGTCGGCGCGGACCTGGGCGTAGCAGGTGAGCAGGGCGTCCAGGTCGGTGATGGTGCGGTCGTTGAAGCGGGTGAGTCCGGTGGCGCCGAACATCTGCCGGATCTCGCGCTCGGGGTGGTAGGCGAAGATGGTGTGTCCGGACGCTCCGGCGTGGCCGGGCATGACGGCGCCGATGATCGCGGTGTAGCGGACGGGTCCGGTGCCGTCGACGGCGGCTTCGCAGCGGTAGCTGCCGCCGTGGGGGACGTTGAGGACGATGCTCTCGCCGGTCTCGCGCAGGAGCCGGGCGAGTATCGGCCGGGAGATCGAGGAGAGCACTCCGCTGTGCTCGCTCACCCTGGCCAGCCGGGACAGCGCCGGTCCTGGGCGGTAGCGGCGGCTGTTGTCGTCGCAGAGCAGGAAGCCCCGTGCGCTGAGGGTGGTGAGCAGCCGCTGGACGACGGCCTTGTCCCAGCCGTGGTGGCGGGCCAGTTCGCTGACGCCCCATTCGGGCCGCTGCTCGGTGAAGGTCAGCAGGACTAGCAGAGCCCGGTCGACGGTCTGCAGCACTCCGGGGGCCTGCTGTCCGTCGCGGGCCGGGGTGGTGGTGTCCGTGCCGCGCTCAGCCATGGGCCGGGCCTCCTTCGTGCGCTTCGTCCAGCTGTCGGTGCGGAAATCGCAACGCCGTTGCGATTTCTGGCGAAAGGATGGTGCCGCGCCCAGCGGGTGTCAAGGGTTTGCCGGAAATTCGCCGCGCGGCGGGAACGGGCTGCTCAGCGGCGGTGGGAGAAGACCTCGCGCCGGTGAACCGCCGGGCGCCCCGCGGCCACCCGGTCGTTCACTCGATTGGCCTAACTCGGTGACGGGGCCCACAGCGGCATCGCGCGGGGCCTGCGCCCACCCGCCGGGGTTACGGCGCCCCGCCCCCACCGGCCGGGAAGTTGCAGCGTCCATCCGGGTGAGGCGCGATGGAATCCGGACGCGCCTCACCTGCTGGACCCACCTACAGGACGCGCCCGGGCTAGGAGGAATCGGTCATGGGAGCCGCTGACGGTTTCACGGATTCCGGAGAGCTCGACGGCCTGACGGTGTACGACACCGCGGGCGAGAAGATCGGCAACGTGGGCCGGGTGTATGTCGACGACAGCACCGGCCGACCGGACTGGATCACGGTGAAGACCGGCCTGTTCGGTATGAAGGAGAGTTTCGTGCCTCTCGCCGGAGCCCGTCGCGTGGGCTCCGACCTGCACATCTCCCATCCGAAGGACCGCGTCAAGGAAGCCCCCAGGGTGGACGCGGACGCTCACCTCTCCGTCTCCGAGGAGGAGGAGCTCTACCGGCACTACGGCCTGACCAGGAACACCGGCGGCAAGCTCGGTGACCGTTCCGGGGCCGCCGGCACGGCCGGTGCGCCGACCACATCCGGGACCGGCACCATGGGCGCGGCCGGAGCGGGCGCGGCCGCCGGAGCAGGAGCCGGGGCCATGGGCGCGGCCGGCACGGAGCGCGGGAAGGCTTCCGGCACCGCGGGCGCGGCAGCGGGCACCGGCAAGCACCGGGACGCCGAGACCCCAGGTACGGCCCGTCCGCTGGTCGGAGCCGGAGCGGGCGCCGAACGGTCCGCCTCCGCCGGCCTGGACGGCAAGGAGGAACTCATCCGCTCCGAGGAACAGCTGCGTGTCGGCACCGAGGAGTACGAGAGCGGCAAGGCCCGGCTGCACAAGTACGTCGTCACCGAGAACGTCACCAGGACGGTCCCCGTGTCGCACGAAGAGGTCCGGGTGGTGCGGGAGCCGCTCCAGCCCGGCGACAAGGCGGCCCGCTCCGACATCAACGAACAGGACGTGGAGGTCACCCTGCACGCCGAACGCGCCACGATGCGGAAGGAGACCGTGCCGGTCGAGCGGGTGCGGATGGAGACCAAGAAGGTGACCGAGCAGAAGGAAGTGTCCGCGGAACTGCGCAAGGAGCAGATCGACTACGCGGACGGCATGACCAAGGACGGCAAGGACATGGGCGGTAAGGACGCCGGTGGCGAGTTCGGCCAGGGACGGCGCCGCTGACCCCGCGCACCGCGCCGGACCGGACAGGAGCGAGGGGCGGACCCGCAGCACGGGGGTCCGCCCTCTCGTGTCATCCGGGACCCGCTGTCAGGGCCTCCCGGGCCTCCCCGGGCGAAAACGCACCGAGGGCCGCCCCTCCGGGCCGTCCGGGGTCACGACGGCCCCGACCCGGTAGACGGCGGCGATGAGTTCCTGGGTGATCACCTCGGCCGGGGTGCCGGCCGCGACCACCCGGCCGCCGTCCAGCACCACGATCCGGTCGCAGAACATCGCGGCCAGGTTGAGGTCGTGCAGGGCGATGACGGCGGTCAGCGGCAGCGAGGCCACCAGGGACAGCAGTTCCAGCTGGTGCTGGATGTCCAGGTGGTTCGTCGGTTCGTCCAGCAGCAGCTCGCGCGGCTGCTGGGCCAGCGCGCGGGCGATCTGGACGCGCTGGCGCTCGCCGCCGGAGAGGGTGTGCCAGGACTGGTCCCGGCGGCCGGTGAGACCGGTCCGCTCCAGGGCCTGGTCCACCGCGCTCTCGTCCTCGGCCGTCGGCGCCGACCAGGCGCGGCGGTGTGGGATACGGCCCAGGCGTACGACGTCCACGACGCTCAGCTCGACCTGGGTGAGCGAGTGCTGGTCGACCACCGCGACCCGCCGGGCGACCGTGCGGCGGCCGATCCGGGCCAGCGGGTCGTCGTCGAGGGTGACCGTGCCCGCGTCCGGCGCGAGGACCCCGGCCAGTATCCGCAGCAGGGTCGACTTCCCCGAGCCGTTCGGGCCGATGAGGCCGACGGTGGCACCGGGCGGCGGGGTCAGCGAGACCCCGTCCAGGATGAGGCGGCCGCCCGCCTCGCGGCTGACCCGGTCGGCCCGCAGCCCGCTGCCGGGCGAGCTCATGCGGTCCGCCGGGTGCGGTAGAGGACGAGCACGAAGGCGGGCACCCCGATCAGGGCGGTGACGACACCCACCGGAACCTCCTGCGGATCGAGGACGGTGCGCGCGAGGGTGTCCACCCAGACCAGGAACACGGCCCCGGCGAGCGCGGTGACGGGCAGCAGCCTGCGGTGCCCGGAGCCGGCGAGCGCGCGGGCCGCGTGCGGCAGCACCAGGCCGACGAAGCCGATGGCGCCGGCCGAGCTGACGAGGGCGGCGGTCAGCAGCGCGGTCGCGCAGAGCAGCACGATCCGGGTGCGCCCGACGTGGACGCCAAGGGTGGCGGCGGCGTCCTGCCCGAAGGCGAAGGCGTCGAGCGTACGGGCGTGGCCCAGGCAGATCAGCAGGGTCACGGCCAGCACGGCGGAGCAGGTCCACACATCGCTCCAGCCGACGCCGCCGAGCGAGCCGAGCAGCCAGAACAGCACCCCGCGGGTCTGCTCGGCGTCGGCGGCGGTCATCACGACGAAGGAGGTGAGCGCGGAGAACAGCTGCATGGCCGCGACTCCCGACAGGACCACCCGGTCGGTGCTGCCGCCGAGGGTGTGGCTCAGCAGCAGGACCAGCGCGAAGGAGCAGAGCGCCCCGATGAACGCACCGGCCGACAGGGACACCGCTCCCCCGCCGACTCCGAGGACGACGACCACGACCGCACCGGTCGACGCCCCGGAGGAGACGCCGAGGACGAACGGGTCCGCGAGCGGGTTGCGCAGCAGCGACTGCATGACGGTGCCGCAGACCGCGAGTCCGGCGCCGCAGACGGCGGCGAGCAGGGTCCTCGGCATGCGCAGGTTCCAGATGATGCCGTCCCGGATCGGGCTGAGCGGCGAATCCCCGAGCCCCAGGTGGGCCGCCACCGTGTCCCGGACGTCTCCGACGGAGATCCGGGCGGGGCCGATGGTGACGGCCACGGCGACGGACAGGACCAGGAGCAGCAGGCCGCCGGCCCACAGGAGTCCCCCGCCGATGCCCCGGACACCGCGACGCCCGCGTTCACCGGCGGCGGGGAGCTCGTGTCCGCTCGCCCGCGCGGCCCGTTCGGTGTCCGTCACCCCGCGAGCCCGAAGGTGCGCAGCCCGGCGGCGACCCGCTCCACGCCCTCGACCGTCCGGATCGACGGGTTCATGGCCTGCCCGCTGAGCAGCACGTAGCGCTTGTGCCGTACGGCGTCCATGTTCTTCGTGGCCGGATTGGACTCCAGGAACGCGATCTTCCGCGAGGCGCTCTCGGCGGTCTGCGACTTGCGGGTCAGATCACCGATGACCAGCACGTCGGGGTTGCGGTCGGCGACCGTCTCCCAGTTGATCTGCGGCCATTCCTCATGGGTGTCGTCGAAGACGTTCTTCGCGCCCAGCTCCCGGGTGATGACGCCGGGCGCCCCGCAACAGCCCGCCAGGTACGGGGACTCGGAGTTGGCGAACCAGTACATCAGGGTGGCGCCGGAGGCGTTGATGCCGTCGGTCGCCTTCCGTACCCGGGCGGTCAGCTCCGCGACGAGCTTCTCGCCTCGCTCCGGGACACCGAACACCTTGGCCATGTCGCGTACTTCGCGGTAGACGCTGTCCATGGTCAGTGCTCCGGTCCTGACCCCGTCGCCGTCCTTGCTGTTGTCCTTGGCGGTGCAGTCGGCGGGCGAGACGTAGGTGGGGACGCCCAGCTTCTCGAACTGTTCCCGGGGGGCGACGCCGCCCTTGGCGAGCGTCGACTCGAAGGACGCGCTGACGAAGTCGGGCTCCTGGTCGAGGACCTTCTCGGACGAGGGACGGTTCTCGGAGATCCGGGGGATGCCGGCGTTGGCCTTCTCCAGGCCCTTCATCACCGGGTCGGTCCAGGTGGCGGTGGCGGCCAGCCGGCCGGCGAGGCCGAGCGAGAGCAGGATCTCGGTGGACCCCTGGTCGACCGGGACGGCGCGGCGCGGGGCCGCTCGCACGGTGACGGTGTGCCCGCAGTTCTTCAGGGTCACCGGATAGCCGTCGGCCCCGGTGGGCCTGTCGGCGGAGCTGTCGCCGCCTGTGCCGCAGGCGGTCAGCAGGAGTGCTGCGGCCGTGAGCAGGGCGGCGGAGCGGGCATGGCCGGCTATGAGCGGCACGAAGTACCTCGGCGTCTCTGGGCCCATGCGCGGGGCCCGCTGTACGGAGTTCCGCGAACCGGTGCCGGACCGCGGGCGCCAGCAGGTCTTCGGACTCGGGTTCGTACGGTCGGGACGCCTTCCCGGGGACCCGTGGGTCTCCCAGTGGCTGTTGGCCCCGCCCGTCCCCCTCACCGCTGCGCGTCAGTTCCGGATTCACACCGGATTCCCTGACCCCTACGTGGAGTTCGACTGGCCCAGGCACGCTACCACGGGGTCCGCGCAGCTCAGCGACGGTACGGCGGGCGGACCGGGCCTGCCCGGCCCGGTCCGCCCCGCGTCCTCAGGGCCGCAGGAGTGCGACCACGGCGTTGTGTCCGCCGAATCCGAAGGAGTGGCTGAGAGCCCGCCGCACGGGCAGCGCCCGTGGCCGCTTGGTCACGCAGTCGATGTCGAACCCGGGCGCGGGCGCGTCCAGGTTGGCGACGGGCGGGACGATTCCGCGCTGGAGCGTCAGGATCGTCAGCCCCGCCTCGATCGCTCCGGCCGCGCCCATGCAGTGGCCGAGCACGCCCTTGGGCGCGGTGACGGGCGGCCGGTGCGGGAAGACCCGGCCGATCAGGGCGGCTTCGGCCGCGTCGTTGCGCGGGGTCGCCGTGCCGTGCGCGTTGATGTGCTCGACGTCCCCGGCCTGCCAGCCCGCGTCGCGCAGCGCGGCCTCGACGGCCGCCTGGGCGATCCGCCCGTCGGGGTGCGGGCTGGTGGGGTGGTGCGCGTCGGTGGTGGCGCCGGTGCCCGCGAGCAACGCGCGTGGCTCGGCGCCCCGGGCCTCGGCGTCGGCCGCGCGCTCCAGCACCATGACGGCGGCGCCCTCCCCCATGACGAGCCCGGCCCGGTCGGCCGCGAAGGGCCGGCTGAGCCGGGACAGGTCCCGGTCCGCGAGGGCGGCCGCGCCGGATCTGGCGAATCCGGTCATGGCGATCGGGAAGAGGGTCGATTCGGTGGCTCCCGCGATGGCCAGGTCGCACTGTCCGGTGACGAGCAGGTCCCGGGCCACGGACAGCGCGGTGATCCCGGACGAGCAGGCGGTACAGGGCGCCAGGCTGGGGCCCGTCGCGCTCATCTCGATCGCGATCTCCGCCGCGGGCATGTTCGGGATGGTGAGCAGGATCCCGGACGGCGAGGTCGCCTCGGGCCCGCGCCGCTCCAGCACCAGGGCCTGATCGGTCAGACCGGCGGATCCGCCGCTGCTGGTGCCGACGACGACCGCGACCCGGCTGCCGTCCCAGCCGCCCGGGTCGAGTCCCGCGTCGGAGACCGCCTCCCGCGCGGCCAGTACCGCGAACTTGGTGTACCTGCCCATGCGGAAGGCGGTACGCCGGCCGATCGCGGCGTCCAGGTCGATGCCCTCGACCGTGCAGGCGAAGTCGATCGCGCATCCTGCGAGCTCGGGAACGATGCGGGCCGGGCTGACGCCGGCGCACACCCCGTCCCAGGTGGACTCGGTGTCGTTGCCGACCGGGGTGATCATTCCCAGACCGGTGACAGCGATGGCCGGCATCTTCATCGGGCCGCACTCACCGGCGCCTCGTCGCCGGCCGCCGCGCGGAGGAACTCCGTGAGCCCGGCGAGGCTGGTGTCCCGGTGCAGCGTGCCCGGATCCAGCTCGACGCCGACGGCCTCCCTGATGACGACGGCGAACTCGGCGACTGCCAGGGAGTCCATGTCCAGGCTGTCCATCGTGGATTCGGGGAGAATCTCGGCCACAGGCACCCTGAAGGTACGGCTGAGTACCTCGGTGATCGTGGGGTGAATCGCGCTCATGGTCTTCCTCTCCATCATGCCCGTCCGGCGGGGGTGTCCCGGGCGGTTCCTCTCACCACCCCGACGCCGAAGTAACTGAGCAGCGTTCCTCCAGTTACGCCTTGCGGCGAACCGATTCGCCTGCGGGTGTCGCCGCCCCCGTGCACCAGCGCGAGAGCACGGCCGCGGTACCCCAGAAGGCCAGCAGTACGGCACCGACGCCGAGGCCCTGGACCACGTCGGCCGCGCGCCGAACGCCCTGCGGTACCGCCAGCTCCGCCGAGCCGCTCATCGCCCGGCTCCGGCGGGTGCCGGGGACCCGCCCGTGTGCCAGGACGCCCCCGGGTCGTCGTACGCCTCGGCGTAGCGGGCTCCGGCGATGGGCCAGTCGGCGAGCACCTCCTCCGGCAGCGCGAACGAGTCGGCGAGCTCGGGCAGGTGGTTCGCCACCGCGGCGACGAGTCGCTCGGTGCGCTCCGTCAGGTCCTCGACCTGGCCGGCCGTGAGGTGGCCGGCGACGAGCAGGTCCCCGCTGTGGTGCTGGACCAGGCGCAGCGCGAACAGCCGGGCCAGCTCGCTCAGCCGCTCGCGGGCAAACCCCTCGGGCAGGCCGTCGACCGCGTCCGCGTACGCCTCGGCCGCCTGCCGGCAGGCATGCGCCTCGACTCCGCGCAGCGCGGGCCCGGACCCCTCGTTCCACCGCCTCAGCGGACCCCCGTGCGGGGCCCGTGCCATGCGGGCGCGGGAACGGGCGAACTGGATCCGCTCCACGTGGGCCAGGAGCCGGCCGAGGAAGCGGAGATCGTCCAGGTCGCCGGTCTGCGGGCCCTCGAGCGCCGCGCCCCAGGCCTCCGGTGCGTCAGGCATCGCGGAGATGACCATCTCGGACGCGGCCTTGGCGTGGATGGCCATGTTGTCGCCCTCGGCGGTGATGGCACCCTCCACCCCGGTGACGAGTTCGCTCATCCCGTTGTTCTCCAGCAGCCCCTGGGCGCCGCACCGTTCCCGGCACTCGACGATCACGGACCGGGCCTGCCAGGTGATCCAGCCCTTGGCGATGTCGACCAGCCGCCCGGCCGCCTCGCGCTCCGGATCCGGCCCGTGTGCCGCCGCCTCCCAGCGGTCCAGGGCCCGCCGGTGCAGCAGGCTCATCGCGAAGACGGTGGCCATGGCCCCGGCGAGCGGGCCGTGGTGGCTGCGGTGGGCGATCACCGGCAGCGGCGGCAGCGCCCGGCCGGCGGAGACGTACCGGTGGCCGGAGTAGCGGACCGCGATGGCGAGGGTGGCGCGGGCGGAGCCGATCGCGCTCGCGCTCATGCAGATGCGGCCCGTGGTGACGCGGCCGATGGAGGCGAGGAACCGGCGTCTGCGCCCGGCGGTGCCGCTGCGGAACACCCCGTCGTCGTCGACCCGTCCCTGCCGGCCGCCGAGCAGCGCCTCGCGCTCCACGAACACCTGGTCGAAGGAGGTCAGGCAGTGGTCGACGGGGCTGCCCATCCGGGCCGGAAGCCGGCGGATCCGCACCCCGGGCAGGGCCTGCGAGGAGTCGGTGAGGGGCACCAGCAGCAGGAAGACCCCGTGGTCGGTGCCCCCGACGAGGAGCCGGGCGGCGACCAGTCCGCTCTTGGGGCCGCCGGCCGGGCTGGTGTTGGGCATGAACTTCTGCGCGCCCAGGTGCGGGGTGTGCAGCACGAATCCGTCCCGGGCGCGGTCGTAGGTGGCCGTGGTCTCGACCGCGGCGGCGTCGTTGCCGTGCGCCACCTCCGTACAGAGAAACGTTCCGATGCGCCGCATCGCGAGGAAGTCCGAGAGATCGCGGGACCGGTCGGCGTCGTGGTCCAGCAGGCTGCCGAGGAAGAGGTTGTAGTGGATCCCCGCGACGGTGGCGAGCGAGGTGTCCACCGGGGCGAGCCATTCGTGCAGCGCGGCCAGGGCGCGCGGGTCGGCGGCCAGCCTGGCGCCGCTGTCCAGCGTGCTGTTGAGGGTGCGCAGCCGTGCGTGGGCGAGGGCGAGCCGTTCGTCGGGGGTGGGGCCGGGCGCGGGCACGGCGGGCCGGCGGAACGCGTCGGTGGCGATGAGCCGCTGCCAGAAGCCGTGCTCCCGGCGGGCGTCGGGGCCCAGAAGCACCGAGGTGAGCCGGTCCGTCGTCCGCTCCGGGCCGGCTGCGGTCACCACGGGGCTGTCGATCGTTGTGGTCATACGAATGGAACGATCAAGAATCGGCCAGGACACCCGAATTCAGGCAATCGCGGCCCTTTCCTTCCTGTTCAGCGGGGTGCCGGGGCCCGCTGGAAGGCGAGGGCCACGTTGTGGCCGCCGAATCCGAAGGAGTGGCTGAGCGCCCGCTCGACGCGCTGCCTGCGGGGTTGCTTGGTCACGCAGTCGAGTCCGGAGTCCGCCGGCGGGGCGTCGAGGTTGGCGATCGGCGGGACGAGGCCGTGTTCCAGGGTCAGTACGGTGGCCACCGCCTCGATCGCACCGCCCGCCGCGAGGGTGTGCCCGATGACGCCCTTGGGTGCGGTCACCGAGGGCCGGTGCGGGAAGACCCGGGCGATCAGCGCGCCCTCCATGGCGTCGTTGAGCGGGGTGGAGGTGCCGTGCGCGTTGATGTGGTCCACCTCGCCGGCGGTCCAGCCCGCCCGTTCCAGTGCCCCCTCGACCGCGCGCTGAGCGCCCCCGCCGTGCGGGTCGGGTGCGGTGGGGTGGTGGGCGTCCGTGGCCGCTCCGGCACCGGCCAGCACCGCGCGCGCCCGCCCGCCGCGGGCCCGTACGTCCGCGGCCCGTTCCAGTACGAGCACGGCCGCGCCCTCGCCCAGGACGAAGCCGTCACGGTCCTCGGCGAACGGCCTCGACGCGCCCGCCGGGTCACCGGTGCGCACCGAGAGCGCCCCCATCCCCGCGAACGCGGTCACCACCAGCGGAGTCACCACGGACTCCGCGCCGCCCGCCACCACCACATCGCACTGACCGCTCGTCAGCAGGTCGCGGGCGAGGGCGATCGCGGTCGCGCCCGACGCGCAGGCGGTGGCCGGTGCCAGACTCGGTCCGTGGGCGCGCAGGTCGATGGCGACCTCCCCGGCCGCCGCGTTCGGCATCATCATCGGGACCAGGAGCGGGGAGACCGCGAGCGGCCCGTCGGCATCCAGCCTGCGGACGTTGTCGACGAGTACGGAGACACCGCCCACGCCGACGCCCAGTACGACGCCCACCCGGCCGCCGTCCCAGCGGTCCGGGCGCAGCCCCGCGTCCGCCACGGCACGGCGGGCCGCGACGAGGGCCATCTTCACGAACCGCGCCATCCGGAACACGGCGCGTCCGCCCACCGCCTCGTCCAGATCGGGCCCGGCGGCCCGGCAGGCGAAGTCGACCGGCAGACCGGCCAGTTCCGCACAGCGCCGGGCCGCACCGGTGCCGGCGCACAGCCCCGCCCAGAAGGTGTGCTCGTCGGCGCCCACCGGGGTCACCAGACCCAGGCCCGTCACCACGGTCGCCGCCCCGTCCCGCACCATGCCGCGGCTCTCCCCTCGTCCCTCGTCGTTCACGCCCCCGCAGGCCGAACGGCCGAGCCCCCGCCGAGGATGCGCCCACTGGGCCGAACGGGTCAGGAGGCGTCCGCGCCGCCGTCCTCGCCGTACCTGCGCTCGAACTTGGCGACCTGCCCCTCCGAGTCGACCACCCGGGCCTTCCCGGTGAAGAACGGGTGGCTCTCGGCTGAGATCTCGACGTCGATGACGGGGTAGCTGTTCCCGTCGTCCCAGCCGATGGTCTGCTCGCTGGAGGCGGTGGACCGGGTCAGGAAGGCGTAGCCCGCCGAACGGTCACGGAAGACGACGGGACGGTAGTCGGGGTGCTTGTCCTGCTGCATGGTCTGCTCCTGGGGACGTGCGGGTACCGGCTCGGGACACTCCTCGGCCAGCCTGGCGAACCAGGGCGTCCCGCGCGATCGCACGCGGCCGTACGGGGCATCGGCGCGGGCGCCGTCCGGCCCCGCCTACGCTCCCAGCGCGTCGGCCACCAGGGCCAGGAACCGGGCGTGGGCGTGGGCGCTGCACACCGGCTCCGGGTTCCAGGGCACCACCCGGGCGGCGCGTTCGATCGAGGCCCACTCCGCGTTCGAACGGAGCTCCGCGAGAGGGGTGGCGTTGACCCGGATGTCGGCGAGCACGACAGCGGGGCGCAGCGCCCCGGCGTCCGCCCAGTCGACGGTGGACCAGTTCGCACCGGGCCCCTCGGCCGGTTCCACCAGGTCGATGCCGAGTTCCGCCAGCACCCGCAGTTCGGGCCACATGCGGGGGCGGGCCAGGTGCGCCTGCTGCTGCCCGGCCGGGGACAGGGCGAGGACCCGGGTGCGGTCCGGTCCGACGGCGAAGGCGCGCAGCCGGTCCCGCGCGGCGTCCAGTTCCCGGGCGGCCGACGCGGGCTCCTCGGCGCCCAGCGACCGGGCGAGGAGGGCGAATCGGTCGCCGGTCTCCGCGAGGGTGCGCGCCTGGCCCACGTCGATGACGACGACCGGGACGTGCTCCTCCAGGTGCTTGGCCGTCTCCGGGGCGAGGCCGTAGACCTGGCCGCCGCCGTAGCTGACGGCCACCACCAGGTCGGGCTCGCAGCCCAGCAGCGTCTCCACGTCCAGGGCGGGGCCCGCGCCGGTGTAGGTGATCTCGGCCAGGGGCAGCGATCCGGTCTTCGCGGTGTCGGGCACGGCCGGGTCGTCATGGCCGGAGCCGAATATCGCGACCGGCCGTATGCCGTGGTCCCACAGGGTCGCCCCGGCCTGGACGTAGGCGAGCACCCGCGTCGGGCGCCGCTCTGCGGACGACAACTGCCCTCGGTCGTCGGAGAATTGCCATAAGGTCTGCTCGCTCACGTCACACGCCTCTCGCCACCGGCCGCTTCGCCCCGTTTCGGGCTCGTACACCTGTACCTGCCCAGGGATCCGGCACGGCACCCCCGCCGCGGCGCCGTTCTACCGGCCGGCCTCCGTACCGCGCACCAGGTAGCTGACGGGCCCGGGGTCCGGCACCCGGATCTCGGTGAAGCCGAGCCGGTCGTAGAAGGCTCTGGCCGGGGTGTTGGCGGTGAGCATGGACAGGTGCACCCCCTTGACCCCTTTGGCGCTCAGGGCCGCCAGGAAGGTACGCATCAGCTCCCTCCCGTACCCCCTGCGCTGCCATTCGGGGAGCAGGTCGATGTGCAAGTGGGCCGGGTGGGCGGCAAGTTCGGGCAGGACCATGCGCTCCGGGTCGTGCAGGAGGGCGATCATCCCGTCGGCGGGGACGCGTGGCTCGCCCTCCGGCCGCGGGTAGCGGTCCTCGACCAGGGGCAGCCAGCGCTCGCGGAACTCCGTCACGAACCGGGGGGTGTCCGCGGTCCCGAGGATGTAGCCGACCGCCCGGCCCGTCCCGTCGTCGAGCACGAAGGCCAGCTCGGGTTCGAGGTACGCGTACGGGGCGGCGAAGATCGACGGCATCAGCTCCGGGTCCGGGTACAGGTGCCGGGAGTCGCCGCCGTTGTCGGCCGTCCGGACACAGATGTCGGCGAGCGCCGCACGGTCGTCCGGGTGGTAGGCGCGGGGGCCGGTTCGCAAGGTCATCCCGTCATCCTGCCGTTCTGGGAGCGCTCCCAAAAGATGTGGGCGAGAAAATCGTCCGACACGGCCGGGTCCGTGTCGATCCTGGCGGCAGTCGTTCGTATAGAGGGTGAGAGGCCGGCACGCCGCCGGCGTCGTACCCGAGGAGGCCCACCATGAAGCACTACCTGCTCAGCGTCGTCACATCCACCGACGGCGTGCCACCCGCCCCCGCGGAGATGGCACGGATCATGCGGAACGTCGAGGGCTTCCACCGGGAGCTGCAGCGGGCCGGGGCCTGGGTCTTCGACGGCGGTCTGAGCGCACCGGCCACGGCCACCGTCGTACGGGCGAAGGACGGCGACACCGTGCTCACCGACGGACCGTACATCGAGGGCAAGGAGTACCTCGGCGGGCTCAGCATCGTCCGCGCCCCCGACCTGGACGCCGCGCTCGACTGGGGCCGCAAGGCCGCGCTGGCGATCGGGCTACCCATCGAGGTCCGCCCGTTCGAGGGTGAAGTGGAGGCCTGATGACGGGCTCGCCCGGCCGGTCCGTCCCGGGTGGCGGGCCGGACGGGCCGACACCGCCCGTCCGGGAGATCGAGCGTCTCTTCCGGTCCGAGTACGGCCGGTGCGTCTCCGTGCTCATCGGCGCGTTCGGTGACATCTCCGTCGCCGAGGAGGCGGTCCAGGAGGCGTTCACCGCCGCGCTCGACCGGTGGCCGGTGACCGGGCTGCCGCAGGCGCCGGCCGGCTGGATCATCACCACCGCCCGCAACCGGGCGATCGACCGGCTGCGCCGGGAGGCCTCCCGCGACGACCGGCACGCCCAGGCCGCGCTGCTGCGTGCCGGGACCGGACCTGTCCAGGAGGGCCCCGTGCGCGACGACCGGCTCCGCCTGATGTTCACCTGCTGCCATCCCGCGCTCTCCCCTGCCGCACGGGTCGCGCTGACCCTGCGGCTGCTCGGCGGTCTGACCACCGCCGAGCTGGCCCACGCCTTCCTGGTGCCGGAGGCGACCATGGCGCAGCGGCTGGTGCGCGCCAAGGCCAAGATCCGTGACGCCCCGATCCCCTACCGGGTGCCGTCCGACGCCGATCTGCCCGAGCGGCTCCGCTCGGTGCTCACCGTGGTGTACCTCGTCTTTAACGAGGGGTACACCGCGAGTTCGGGCGACCGGCCGGCCCGCGAGGACCTCTGCGCGGAAGCGATTCGCCTGGGCCGGCTGCTGACGGAGCTGATGCCCGACGAACCGGAGGCGGTGGGGCTCCTGGCCCTCATGCTGCTCGGCGAGTCGCGGAGAGCGGCGCGCTCGGGACCGGACGGCGAGCTGGTGCCGCTGGACGAGCAGCGGCGCGAGCTGTGGGACGGGGCGCTGATCGCCGAGGGGCAGTCGCTCGTACGGCAGTGCCTGCGGCGGGGCCGGCCCGGTCCGTACCAGATCCAGGCGGCGATCAACGCGGTGCACAGCGACGCGGCGAGCACCGCCGCCACCGACTGGGGCCAGATCCTGCGGCTGTACGACCAGTTGCTCGCGGCCGGGCCGAACCCGGTGGTGGCGCTGAACCGTGCGGTGGCCGTGGCGGAGGTACGGGGGCCGGGCGCCGCCCTCGCGCTCGTCGACGCGCTGGAACTCGGCGGCTATCACGTGTTCCACGCCGTGCGGGCCGAGCTGCTGCGCAGGCTGGGCCGTACCCGGGAGGCCTCGGCCGCCTACGAAGCGGCGGCGGGCCTGACGGAGAACACGGCCGAGCGGGACTTCCTGCGACGGCGCCGCCTGTCGCTGCCCGGCGGCCGACCGGGGCTGCTCGGCGGCTGACCGGGGCTGACCGGGGTGTCAGCCGTTGACCGCTGTCAGCAGCACCACGGCGTCCTCCAGCGCGAGCAGCCCGTGCCGCTCCTGCGGGATGGGGAGCAGCCGTCCGGGTGCCAGTTCCACATCGCCGGAGGCGGCGGTGAGCCGGACCCGGCCGCGCAGCACCTGGAGGGAGGCGGCGGGCGGGGCGTTGTGCTCGTCGAGCGCCGAACCCGAGGTCAGGGCGATGACGGTCTGCCGCAGCGGCTCCTGGTGCAGCAGGAGGTGCGCGCTGCGGCCGTGCGCGGAGGTGCGGGCCGCGGCCAGGTGCTCGGCGGCGAGGGCATTCAGATCATTCGCGGCATCCATATGCCCTACTGTGCCGCAGCCCTCGTCCCCCCGCGATCCTGCCCATGGGCCCCGCCGGGTCCATGGGCAGTCACGTCGTCCGTCCGCAGGTCAGGCGCGCAGCCAGACCGCGGTGTCCTGCGGGAGCCGGCCCGCCTCGTCGAGCGGGCCGCTGGCCAGCAGCACCGCGCTGTGGCGGGGCAGCTCGGCCGCGCCGTCGGCCAGGTTGACCACGCACAGGAGCCCGTCGGTCCGGCTGAAGGCGAGCACCCCGGCGGCCGCGTCCAGCCAGGTCAGCTCGGGGGCGCCCGGCTCCCCCGCCGTCGCGAACCCCGGCTCCTCGCGGCGCAGCCGCAGCGCCTCGCGGTACAGCGTGAGCATCGAGTCCGGGTCGCCGCTCTGCAGGTCGGCTGCGTACGAAGGCCAGTCGGCCGGCTGCGGGAGCCAGGGTTGCGCGGTGGCGCCGAAGCCGGCGTACGGCCCCTCGGCCGACCAGGGCAGCGGCACCCGGCAGCCGTCGCGGCCGGGGTCGGCGCCGCCCTTGCGGAAGTGCATCGGGTCCTGGATGCGGTCCAGCGGGATGTCCACCTCCGGCAGGCCGAGTTCCTCGCCCTGGTAGAGGTAGGCCGCGCCGGGCAGGGCCAGCGAGAGCAGGGCGGCGGCGCGGGCGCGCCGGGTGCCCAGGGCCAGGTCCGTGGGTGTGCCGAAGGTCTTGGCGGCGAAGTCGAAACCGGTCTCGGTGCGGCCGTAGCGGGTGACGGTGCGGGTGACGTCGTGGTTGCACAGGACCCAGGTGGCGGGGGCTCCGACCGAGGCGTGCTCGGCGAGTGTGTCGTCGATGGCGGTCCGCAGCAGTCCGGCCTCCCAGGGGCAGGCCAGGAAGTTGAAGTTGAAGGCGGTGTGCAGTTCGTCGGGGCGCAGGTAGCGGGCGAACCGCTCGGTGTCCGGGAGCCAGACCTCGCCCACGAAGACGCCGCCGTACTCGTCGCCAATGGCGCGCCAGGCGCGGTAGATGTCGTGCAGTTCGTCACGGTCGACGAAGGGGTGCGGGTCGCTGCCCACGACGAAGTCGGGCAGGGCGGGGTCCTTGGCGAGCAGGGCCGCGGAGTCGATCCGTACGCCGGAGACGCCGCGTTCGAACCAGAAGCGCAGCACCTCCTCGTGCTCCTGGCGGACCGCCGGGTGCGCCCAGTTGAGGTCGGGCTGCTGGGTGGCGAAGAGGTGGAGGTACCACTCGCCGTCGTCCAGCCGGGTCCAGGGGGTGCCGCCGAATTCGGAGACCCAGTCGTTGGGCGGGATCGCACCGTCCGGGCCGCGGCCCTTGCGGAAGTGGAAGAGGTCGCGCTCGGGGCTGCCGGAGCCGGCTTCGAGGGCTGCCCGGAACCAGGCGTGCTGGTCGGAGACGTGGTTGGGCACGATGTCGATGATGGTGCGGATGCCGAGTTCGCGGGCCTCCGCGATCAGCTTCTCCGCCTCGGCCAGGGTGCCGAACGCGGGGTCGATGGTGCGGTAGTCGGCCACGTCGTAGCCGCCGTCGGCGAGCGGCGAGAGGTACCAGGGGGTGAACCAGAGTGCGTCCACGCCGAGTTCGACGAGGTAGGGCAGCTTGGCCCGTACTCCCGCGAGGTCGCCGGTGCCGTCACCGTCGCCATCGGCGAAACTGCGTACATAGACCTGGTAGATGGCTGCGTCGCGCCACCAGTTCGCGGTGGGCTCGGACGGACGGTTGGCTGCCACGTGGCGTTCCTTTCGGGCAGGTGGTACTCCGCCGCCGGCCCGCAAGCGGGGCAGGAGGCCGGGCCGGCGGCGGAGTGCTGGGGGAGGGCGGCTGTGCCGGGCGGTGTGGCGAGGGGGTCAGCCCTTGAGGCCGCCCGCGGTCAGACCGCCCATGATGTTGCGCTGGAAGATCAGGAAGATGAGCAGTGTGGGAATGGACGCGATGGTGAGCGCGGCGATCAGGATGTTCTCCGGTACGCCGCTGGCCAGCGAGTAGATGCCCACGTTGAGGGTCTGCTTGCTCGGGTCCGGCAGGGTGAGCATCGGCCAGAGGAAGTCCTTCCACACGCCGACGATGGCGAAGATGGAGACGACTCCGAGGATCGGCCGGGAGATCGGCAGGATGATCGAGCGCAGGGTGCGCAGCGGCGAGGCGCCGTCGATGGAGGCGGCGTCGAGCAGCTCGCGCGGGATCGAGTCGAAGAACCGCTTCAGCAGGAAGATGTTGAAGGCGTTGGTGACCGACGGCAGCCAGATCGCCCAGGGCGAGTTGACCAGGTTGCGCTGGAAGATGGGTACGTCCAGGACCGTGAGGTACTGCGGGACGACCAGCACGGTGGCCGGGATCATCAGGGTGGCCAGCATCATGCCGAGGATGACCTTGCCGAACACCGGCCGCAGCTTGGACAGCGAGTAGGCGGCGGCGACGTCGAAGACCAGCTGGAAGGCGAGCGCGCCGAAGGCGTAGTACAGGGTGTTGAACAACAGCTTGGACAGGTCCATGACCGTCCAGGCCTGGCTGTAGTTCTCGGTGTGGATGGAGCCGGGGAAAGCCGTGGGCGGGCTCTGTACGACTTCCTGGGTGGTCTTGAGACCACCGGTGACCATCCAGTACAGCGGCCCGAGGAAGGCCACGGTGAAGACGATGACCACTACGGCGAAAGTGATCCAGTAGAACGTCTTGCCGCGGGGCCTGCCGAGCTGGGCCGGTGAGATGAGGGTCCGCTGGCGTCCGACGTCGGCCGCGCGTGCGGCTCTGCGGCGGCCGGCCCTGCGGCTCTCGCTCCCGCGCCGGGAGACTAGCGTGTTCGATGCCATGGTCGTGCTCCCGTCCTAGTCTTCGCTGCTGCGGCTCAGTCGTACGTACACCGCGGAGAAGCCCGCGAGGACGACGAGCAGGACGAGGCCGAGTGCCGCCGCGCTGCCGTAGTTGTTGAAGTTGAAGGCGTACTGGTAGATGAGGTAGACGACGGTGGTCGTGGACCCCTCGGGGCCGGCTCCGTTGGTGAGCAGGAACGGCTCCGTGAAGACCTGCATCGTCGCGATGATCTGCATGAGCAGGAGCAGCGAGAGGATCAGCCGGGTCTGCGGGATGGTGACGTGCCAGATCTTGCGCAGCAGGCCGGCGCCGTCGAGTTCCGCGGCCTCGTACAGCTCTCCTGGGATGCCCTGGAGCGCGGCGAGGTAGATCAGGGTGGCACCGCCCATGTTCATCCAGGTCGCCGCGATGACGACGGAGAGCATGGAGGTGTCGGTGTCCTGGAGCCACTGCTGTGCGGGCAGGTGGAAGATCTCCAGGATGCGGTTGAAGAGGCCGTACCCGGGGTCGTAGAAGTACTTGAACAGCAGCACGGAGGCGACCGGCGGCAGCATGACGGGGAGGTAGACCAGGAGGCGCAGGTAACCCTGTGCGTGCCGGAACTCGTTGAGTACGACGGCGACGACGAACGGGACGACGAAGCCGAGCAGCAGAGCCAGCACGGTGTACTGAAGGGTGTTGCGCCAGGCCTGCCAGAACGCCGGGTCGTTGAAGACGTAACTCAGGTTGGACCAGCCGGCCCAGGTGGTTTTGCCGTCCTCGGTCTTCTGGAAGGCCAGGATGAACTCCCGGACCATGGGATACCAGGAGAAGAACGAGAAGCAGAGCACCGCTCCGATGAGGAAGCCGTGGGCTGAGATGTTGCGGCGCACGGCGCGCAGGAACTCCTCGCGGGCGGAGGTCCGGCGTGCGGGGCCTGGGTGTCCCGGCCGGGGCCCGGCGGCCTTACGGGAGGACAGGGTAGGGGCCGACATGGTGTCTCCTAGGTGCCGGTGAACTGAAGCGCAGTAGATCGGACGGGTCCGGAATGTGGGACCGGGTCCGCGTGACCCGGTCCCACGCGTCCGTTACTGGTTCGCCAGTACCTGGTTGACCTGCTGCTCGGCGGTGGAGAGCAGCTTGTCGATGTTGGCGTCCTTGTTGGTCAGGACACCGGACATGGCGTTGTCGAGGATCTTGTAGACCTCCTGCGCCTTCGGCGGCTCGGCCTTGCCCGGGACGGGGTTGTCCATGAAGGCCTTGAAGTTCTCGACGGGCATCGTCGCGTCCGTCGCGCGTGCCGCGTCGTCCTTGGTCTTGGACTCGTTGAGGAAGAAGTTCGGCTGCGGCAGTCCGACGGGGAGCTTGTCGGCCTTGGTGCGGGCCCAGTCGAACTGTCCCTTGCCCGGGGTGAGGTTCTTGAAGTTCAGCCAGGCGATGCCGGCCTTGATCTGGTCGGGCGAGCTGCCCTTCTTGATCATGTAGTTGTTGCCGCCGAAGAGAGTGCCCTTGCCGCCCGGGATCGGGCCCAGGCCGAAGGTCTCGTACTTGGCGCCGAGCTGCTGGACCATGTAGGCGATGTCGTCGGGGGCGGCCAGGAACATGCCCAGCTTGTCGCTGGCTATCTGCTTCTGGAGGTCGCCCCACTTCAGCAGCTGGGTCTTGCCCATGCTGTCGTCCTCCCAGCGCATGTCGTGCAGCTGCTGGAGGACCTGCTTGCCGGTGGCGTTGTTGAAGGCCGCCTTCTTGCCGGAGGCGTCCACGACGTCCCCGCCGAGACCGAACTGGGCCGCCGCGAAGTGCCAGCCGCCGTTGTTGCCGGCGCTGTACTCCCCGTAGCCGGAGATGCCCTTGCCCAGGCCCGCGATCTTCTTCGCGGCCGTGCGGACGTCGTCCCACGTGGTCGGCGGCTTGTTCGGGTCCAGACCGGCCTGTGTGAACAGCTTCCGGTTGATCATCAGGCCCATGGTGTAGTTGCTGGTCGGCAGGGCGTAGAGCTTGCCGTCCTTGCGGGCCACGTCGATGACCTGGGTCTGGATGTCCTTGAGCGCGGGCACCGTCTTGTCGGTGACGTAGGCGGAGATGTCCTCGGCGCCGTTGTTGTCCAGGACCTGCTGGAGGTCGCTGAAGTACGCGTAGAAGACGTCGGGCTGCGACTTGCCCTTCAGCATCGCCGTGAAGCGGGGCGGTTCGTTGCACTGGCCGGGAGTGGACTTCCCGTTGATCGTGACGTTCGGGTAGGTCTTCTTGAACGTCTTGATGTCCTCGTTCCACTCACGCAGCTCGGCGGCCTTGGCCGCCGGCGGCATGCAGTCGATCGAGATCGTCACCTTCGTCTTCGGGTCGAGGGGCGCCGACGGGTCGGACGAACCCTTGGATCCACTGCCGTTGTCACCGTTGTCGCTGCTGCTGCTCGTGCCGCAGGAGGCGAGAGCGGTCAGGGCGAGTGCGGTGACAAGGGCAGCCGCTGAGGCACGGCTTGTACGGCGTGTGCGGCTGAACCCAGCACTTCTCATCGATGGTCCCCTTCGGGCATGAGCATGGAAGGCCCTCGGCCGGCTCTCTGCCGGGGCGAGGTTCACTCAACCAGCGCCGACATGTGAACGCAATATCTCGCGCAGTTTTCGTAAAAGTTTGACAGTCCGTTGCGCACCTCGTGTGATGCACGACAGAGGCGTGCCACTCGGCTCCATACGGCCGAGACAGCACGCCAGGGGTGGTTCCGCACGGTTCGTGACCGGTGGGCGGGGTCGCTTCCGCAAACTTCTCACGGGTCGGCGCAAGGAATTTGCGCACCACGGAGCGCCGTCCGGCAGGCCGGACGGCGCTCCTGCGCGCGAGGTGGTTACGGGTTGATGTTGATCTTCATGGTGGAGGTGGTGTTCTTCACGTCCTGTGCGTTGCCGCTCAGCTTCAGGCCGTTGAAGGTGACCTCACCGACGGCGGGCCCCTGGCCGGCCTCCGGCATCTCGTTGGCCCACAGTCCGAAGCCGGACTTGGCGTCGAAGGCGTCGCCGCTCTTGCGGGCGCCGGAGATCGAGATGTCGCTCAGCACGGTGTCCTTGATCGGGAACTGTGGCTGTCCTCCCACGTAGTTGGTCTGGAACATGATGCCGCTGTACGTCGGGTCGACGATGTCGACATGGTTGATCCGGATGCCCTGGAACACCTTGGAGGCGGAGAACAGCCAGATCCCGGGGAAGGTCTGCGTCCCCCAGAAATGGCCTCCGGAGCGGATCACCGAGACGTTCTCGATGGTCGTCGGCTCGGTACCGAACCCGTTCATCGGGTAGCCGAAGTCCAGCGAGCTCACCGTGATGCCCGAGTAGACCAGGGTGTCCGCGATCAGGATGTTGCGGAAGGTGTTGTCGAAGCCGCCGTATACGGCGACACCCGCCGCGCGCCAGGTCAGGATCGAGGTGAGGTTCTCGTACAGGTTGTTCTTCATGTCCGAGCCACCGGAGTCGATGGCCGAGAACAGCGCGAAGCTGTCGTCGCCCGTGGCCCGGGACTCGTTGTTGACGACGTGGTTGTCCGTCGAGCCGTTGGTCATGTTGATGCCGTCGGCGAACGTGTCACGGATGCGGGAGTTCTTGATGGTGATGCTGTCGGTGTTCGCGCCCCAGTAGAGGCACACCGTGTGCTCGTTCCAGACGTTGTCGATGGTGATGTCGGAGACGTTGGAGAAGTCGAACACCTTGCCGGGTCCGTCGATGCGCGAGGTGTAGTTCCCGAAGTACGCGAAGTTCGCGAACGACGATCCCTTCGCACTGGCCTCGGCACGGAATCCGTTGTCGGTGTTCTCCTGGCCCGAGGGTGCGAAGAACCTGGTGTACCAGGGACCCGCGCCGACGACCTTCACGGCCTTTCCGTAGACCTGGAACTTGCTCGCGCTCTGGTAGTCACCGGCCGGCAGGTAGACGCCGACCAGCTTGCCCGTGGTGTCCATCCGGACCTTGTCCAGGGCGTTCTGGACGTCCTGGTGGGTGAATCCGGCGGGCACGGCGTAGGCGGCCGGGTCCGGGTTGGCGATCTGTGCGGCCTGCTCCAGGCTGACGAAGTCGATCGCGTAGGTGGAGGTGTTCGCGGCGTCCTTCTGGAGCCGGATCTTGCTGCCCGCCGGGACGGTCTTACCCAGCATCACGTTCGCCTCGTCGTAGATGTGCCGCGGCGAACCCGAGCCCGGGGAGTTTCCGGGTCCGGTCTCGGCGCCGTACAGCCACGCGTACTTCGAGGTGAGGTCGATCGCCTTGAGGAAGGTGCCGTCCACGTAGAGGTTCAGCTTGGAGTCGATGCCTCCGCCGCTCGCGGAGTCGGGGATGGAGAACCGGGTCACCAGGGTGTTGGTGCTGGCCCTGGTGGTGAACTCCACGTAGTTGCCGGTGCTGTCGAGGGTCACGGCCTTGCGGCCCGAGGCCTCACCGGCGATGTCTCCGACGGTCCGGTTCGGACCGACGACCTTGGCACCGCCACCGGTGACGCCGTCCTCGGCCTCGTACATGTCGTAGGGCATGTTGGCGCCCCGGCCGACGAAGAACGAGCTGGTGGTGGTGTTGTTCTCGCGCTTCACCGGGAGCTCGTTGCCGTCGTCCGCGATCACCGTGCGCACGGTGTACGAGCCGTTGACCGCGGTCCAGCTGCCCAGGCTCACCGGCGCGCTGGTGGCGCCCGCCGCGATGGCGCCGCTGTAGGTGCCGGTGAGGGTCTTCACCGTGGCGCCCTTGGCGTCGAGCAGGCTGAGCGTGACGGCGTGGGCGCCGGCGGCGGACGCCACCGAGCCCTGGTTCTTGATGGCGACGGAGAACGTGGTGTTCTGGCCGTTGGACGGGGCCGACGGGGAGGTGCTGACCCCGGTGGAGACCAGGTCCGAGCTGGCGACCGGCTTGACGACCAGGGCGGTCGCGCTGGTGTAGGTGTTGTCGGTCTCGTTCTGCTCGATGACCTCGTTCGCCGGGTCGGCGACGGCACTGAGCTCGTAGCTGCCGGCGTCACGCGGTCCGATCTCCGCACTGACCTGCGTGGAGGCTCCGGCGGCCAGCGCGCCCACGGAACCGGTGGCGACCTTGGTGCCGCCGAGCCGGAACTCGACCTTGCTCGCCGGAGCCGCGACCGAACCGCTGTTGCGCACCGTCGCGGTCAGCGTGACCGGGTCGGACTCGACGGGCGCGGCGGGAGCCGCGGTCACCGAGGCGACCTGAAGGTTCGGGTTGGGGGCCGGGGCGCCCAGCACCTGGAACTCCGCGACCTGACCGGCACCGGAGCCGGTGTTGGAGTTGAACTTCAGCTGGACGTCGGCGACCCGGCCGCTGACCGGAATGGTCACCGCGTTGCCGCTGCCCGGACTGAACGCGTAGTCCTTGGCCGCGACCAGGCTGGTGAAGGACGAGGCGCTCTGCTCCCGGCCCAGCACCTGGATGTTCTGGGTCCTGGCCCCCCAGCTGCTGTCCGGGTTGAGCTTCACGACGACGCTGTCGGTCTCGGCGTTCGCGCCCAGCTTCACCGTCAGCGTGTTCGGGTAGCTGCCGCCCGCGCCCTCCCAGTAGGTGGTCAGGCTGTTGTCGTTGGCGTTCTCCGCGACGAACGTGTGGACCACGGACGAGGCGGTGATGGGCTTGCCGATCGCGAGGTTGGACGCCGCGCTCGTGCTGCCGTTGCGGGTGACGGTGTTGCTGTCGCCCGACACGTTGCCCGCCGCGTCCTTGGCCCGCACGGTGTAGGAGACCGTGGTGGCGGCCGACTGGGTGTCGGTGTAGGTGGTGACATCGCCGGCCACGCTCTTGCGCAGCACATTGTTGGCGTAGATGTCGTACCCGGTGACGCCCTTGTTGTCGGTGGAGGCCTGCCAGGCCAGTTTGATCTGCCCGGCGCCCGGCTCGGTGAAGCTCAGGCTGGCCGGTGCGGTCGGTGCCTGGGTGTCCCCGGTGTCGCCGGTCCGGGTGACGGTGTTGCTGTTGCCCGAGACGTTGCCCGCCGCGTCCTTGGCCCGGACGTAGTACGACACGGTCGAGCCGGTCGGACGGGTGTCGGTGAACGTGGTGACGTTGCCGGCCACGCTGCTCAGCAGGGTGTTGTTGGCGTAGATGTCGTAGCCGGTGACGGCGGTGTCATCCGTCGCCGCCTTCCAGGTCAGCTTGATCTGCCCGGTGGCCGGCTCGGTGTACGCCAGTTGCGTCGGCGCGGTGGGCGCCTGGGTGTCGCCCGTGGTGGGGCCGTAGATCTCCAGCTCGGAGACCTGGGCGCCCGGCTGGACGGAGTTGGCGGAGACCAGGACGCGCACGTAGCGGGTGGTCGTGGCGTCGAAGCTGATCGTCGCCGTCTCGCCGGCCGTCGGGCTGAAGGTGTACGCCTTGGACTGCGTCAGGTCGGTGAAGTCCGAGCCGTTGGTACTGCCCTGGATCTTCAGCGTCTGGCTGCGGGACTCCCAGCCGTCGGGCAGGCGCAGCACCACCCGGTCGACCCGCACCGAGGAGCCGAGGTCGGCCTGGATCCACTGCGGCAGGTCGCCGTTGCGGCTCTCCCAGTAGCTGGCCGCGTTGCCGTCGTTGGCCTGTGATGCGATGTAGTTCTGGGTGTAGCTGCTGGCCGTGAGCGTACGGCCGGCGGCCAGGTTCACCGACGAGGCAGCTGCCGCGCGGACCTCCAGCTCGGAGAGCTGGCCGTTCTTCGCGACGGTGTTCGCGGTGATGTTCGCCCGTACGAACCGGGCCCGGGTGGCCGGGAAGCTGATGGTCACCTTGTTGGAGCTGCCCGGTGCGAAGGTGTACGCGGCCGAGGTCTTCAGCGTGGAGAAGCTGGTGCCGTCGGCGCTGCCCTGGAGCGACAGGGTCTGCCGGCGGGTCTTCCAGTCGGCGGGAAGCTTCAGGGTGACCTGGTCGATGCGCGTGACCTTGCCCAGGTCGCTCTGCACCCACTGGGGCAGAGCGCTGCTCGACCCCTCCCAGTACGTCGACTGCTCACCGTCGGCGATGTTCCCGGCGGCTTTCCCGCTGCCGGCGCTGCTCGCGGCCGCCTTCTGGTCTGCGGCGATGTTCGGGCCGCCGGCCGCCGAGGCGCTGATCGCCGGCCAGCCGACCATCAGCATGCTGGTGGTGACAGCGGCGGAAAGAACCCGCCATCTCCAGCGTTGCGTTCTCATATGTCCCCGATCTTCGGCCTCGGCGCAGGGCGCGTCCAAGGCGCGGCTCTTTCTGCGTACCTGTTGGGGGCATGATTTTCTGCGCCCACAGGATGGACTTTTGCGTATTGCGGTCAGAGAGTTGCAGAGAAATGACGGCGAGTCCACCGTCACGACAGAAACCGCGACGTAAGCGGATTGCCTCGCACCGGCTCAACTGCCATGACAAACACGGCAATAGATGGCTCATCGACTCCGCGCGGACGGCACCGCAAGCGGATTGCAATTCACGCAACAGATTTGCGTAAAAGCGAAAGGCGCTGAAAAGTGCCAGCTCGGACGGGGATTCAGTCCGAGGGCTCCGGCGCGTACGACGGCGCTACGGGACAGCTCTCAGGGGCGGGCACGCGTCAGCCGGCGGCGGTCCAGCGGTACCTGACGTCGGGTTCGCCCTCTTCGTTGCGGCTGCCGTCGTCGAACTCCGACGGGGTGAAGCCGTGCCGCTCGTAGAAGGCGCGTGCGGCGGTGTTGCGCTGGAAGGTATGGAGCGCGAGCCCCTCGGGGCTGCGCTCCCTGGCCTTCGCCAGCAGCAGGGTGCCGATGCCCCGGCGCCGGGCACCGGGGCTCAGGTAGAGGTGTTCGAGTTCCTGGCCGTCGAGCGAGACGAAGCCGACGATCTCCGCGTCGGCGCCCTCCTCGCCGAGTTCGGCCACCCAGACATCGGTGCCGGGCAGTACGACATGGGTCATCCAGCCGAGGGTCGCCTCGTCGCTGTGCACCCTGCGCAGGTACGGCATGGCCGCGGCGCGGGAGGCGAGAAAGAGCCGGGTGAGACGGTCCGCGTCGCCGGAGCGGGCTTCACGCAGCCGCACGGGGCCGGCGGCCGGGCGGTCGTCCGATGACATCCGGTGTCTCCTGTCCGATGGGCCGGTGGCCGGAAGCCGCCGTGACCTGCTCCGCGGTGACCTGGTCACCTGTGAGCGAGCGTACGTCCGCACCGGTCCCGGTCTCCATAGAATATGTGCGACCGCCCCGCCGTCGACGACCGCTCGCGGCGCCCGCCCCGGACGAGGGAAGACGTAACGGTGTACCAGCCCGAGGAGTTCGCGTTCACGGAGACCGGCTACCGGGGCCCGGAGCCTGTCCCGCGCCCCGGTGTCCCCGCGTTGTGGACGGTGGACCCGCAGCGGGACGGCGTACGGGCACAGCGGCTGGCCCCGGGCATCCTCGACGCGGCGGAGCTCTCGCGGGCCGGGACACTGGCCGTCGAGGCCGACCGCCTCTGCTTCGTCGCCTCGCACGTGGCGCTGCGCATGCTGCTGGGGGCCCGGCTCGGCATCGCGCCCGCCGCCGTGCGGCTGACGCGTGAGGCGTGTCCCTCCTGCGGCGGGCCGCACGGCCGGCCCGCGACCGACGGCGTGCACTTCTCCCTCTCGCACACCCGGGGCGTCGCGCTGCTGGCGTTCGCGGACGAGCCGGTCGGGGTGGACGTCGAGCGCGTCCCGGCGGCCGGGATCGTGGCGGAGATCGGGGACAAGCTGCATCCGGCGGAACGCCGCGAACTGGCGGCCCTGCCGGAGCAGGAGCGGCCCGCCGCCTTCGTCCGGGCCTGGACCCGCAAGGAGGCGTATCTGAAGGGCACGGGGGCCGGCCTGGCCGGCGGTCTCTCGCACGACCACGTGGGCACCGGTCCCCTGCCGCAGCCCGGCCCCGACGGCTGGACCGTCACCGATGTCGCGGCCCCCCGGGGATACGCGGCGGCGGTGGCCGTCCGCACGGCGGGGCGGGCGCCCGCCCGCGACGACGACCGGTGAAAATGACCCGGCGGGCAGATCGCACCGACCGACCGATACGGAGGAGTGGCAGATGCCGCACACACGAGCCGGACAGCAGGCGCGTCCCGAGGACCTGACCGATGTGGCACGGCTGGTGACGGCGTACTACACGCTGCACCCGGATCCGGCCGAGGCGGGCCAGCGGGTGGCGTTCGGCACCTCGGGGCACCGGGGTTCGTCGACGGCCACCGCGTTCAACGAGGACCACATCGCCGCGACGAGCCAGGCCATCAGCGAGTACCGGGCCCGCCAGGGTACGGACGGCCCGCTGTTCCTCGGGGCCGACACCCACGCGCTGTCGGAGCCCGCGCGGGTCACCGCCCTCGAAGTGTTCGCGGCCAATGACGTGAGTGTGCTCATCGACTCCGCCGACGGCTACACCCCGACACCCGCGGTCTCGCACGCCGTCCTCACCCACAACCGCGGCCGTACCTCGCATCCCGCCGACGGTGTGGTGGTCACCCCGTCCCACAACCCGCCCGGCGACGGCGGGTTCAAGTACAACCCGCCGAACGGCGGCCCGGCCGGGTCCGGGGCGACCGGCTGGATTCAGGAGCGGGCCAACGAGATCATCGCGGGCGGTCTCAAGGACGTCCGCCGGATGCCCTTCGTCCGCGCCCTGGCGGCGCCCTCGACCGGGACGTACGACTTCCTCGGCAGCTATGTGACGGACCTTCCGTCCGTGCTCGACCTCGACGCGGTGCGCGCGGCCGGGGTACGGATCGGCGCCGACCCGCTGGGCGGGGCGTCGGTCGCGTACTGGGGCCGCATCGCGGAGCAGCACCGGCTCGACCTGACGGTCGTCAATCCGCTCACCGACCCCACCTGGCGTTTCATGACGCTGGACTGGGACGGGAAGATCCGGATGGACTGCTCGTCCCCGTACGCGATGGCCTCGCTGATCGGGCAGCGCGACCGCTACTCCATCGCCACCGGCAACGACGCCGACGCGGACCGGCACGGCATCGTCACCCCCGACGCGGGCCTGATGAACCCGAACCACTACCTCGCCGTCGCCATCGACTACCTGTACCGGCACCGGGACCGCTGGCCCGCCGGGGCGGGCATCGGCAAGACGCTGGTGTCGTCGGGCATGATCGACCGGGTCGCCGCCGGTCTCGGCCGTGAACTGGTCGAGGTGCCGGTCGGGTTCAAGTGGTTCGTGGACGGTCTGGCCGACGGCTCCCTGGGGTTCGGTGGCGAGGAGTCGGCCGGGGCCTCGTTCCTGCGCCATGACGGATCGGTGTGGACGACGGACAAGGACGGCATCCTGCTGGCGCTGCTCGCCTCCGAGATCCTCGCGGTGACGGGCGAATCGCCGTCCGCGCACTACGCCGCGCTGGTCTCCCGGTTCGGTGAGCCGGCGTACGCCCGCATCGATGCCCCGGCCGACCGTGAGCAGAAGGCGGTGCTGGCGCGGCTCTCCCCCGAGCAGGTCGGCGCCGACACCCTGGCGGGCGAACCGGTCACGGCCGTGCTCACCTCCGCGCCGGGCAACGGGGAGGCGATCGGCGGCATCAAGGTGACGACGGAGAACGCCTGGTTCGCCGCCCGCCCCTCGGGCACCGAGGACGTCTACAAGATCTACGCCGAGTCCTTCCTCGGCGCCGAGCACCTCGGCCGGGTCCAGGAGGAGGCAAAGAGCGTCGTCTCGGCCGCCCTCGGCGGCTGAACCGGCGCGGCGGACTCACCCGTCCGGCCCCGCACGGTGGCGGGCCGGACGGGCGGTACGCAGGCTGTCCCGAGAGCCGCTGATTCGCTGGGACGGCGGAGCCTGATGGGGGTGCGACGTGTCGGACGCCGGTGGAGCGGTCCCTGGGACGACCACGGGCGACGTGATGGCGGTGGCGCTCCTGGACGCCCTGTTCAGCCAGTCCGCGGTGGGTCTGCACGTCCTGGACACCGAGCTGCGGGTGGAGCGCGTCAACGCCCTGTCCGACGCCGTCGGTGCCGAACAGATCGTGGGACTGCACTTCACCGAGGCATACCGGCTCGACGATCCGCACGAGGCCGAACAGCTGCTGCGCAGCGTGCTGCAGAGCGGCGTGCCCGTGCTCGACCGGGTGATCCGGGGGCGGCTGGCCCAGGCGCCGGGCCCCGACCACAGCCTGCGGGTCACCCTGCACCGGCTGGACGACCCCGGGGGGCGGCCGCTCGGGGTGCTGGCCGCGGTCATCGACGTCAACGAGCGGGAGAAGGCGCGCGCCCGCGCGGACTGCCTCACGGCCGTGCGCAGGGAGGTGGGCCACTCCCTCGATGTGGCGGCGACCTGCGAGGGCCTGGCCGCCGCCCTGGTGCCGAGGTTCGCCGACTTCGCCGTGGTCGAGGTGGTCGACGAGGTCCTGCGGGGTTCGCGCCCGCCGGTGAGTCCGCTGGGCCGAGACGTCCCGCTGCGCCGCGCGGCCCAACAGGGGGACGGTGGCGACGCCATGGCCGGGGACATGCGGCTGCTGCCCGACCACACGCCGTTCGCGCTCGCCGTCACGGATCTGCGGCCCCGGCTGTCCACGCTCGGCCCGGACACCCCGTGGCTGCCCTCGGATCCGGACACCGCGCGGATGATCGAGGTGTCCGGGGCGCACTCGCTGATCGTGGTGCCACTGAAACTGCACGGCTCCGTGCTCGGTCTGGTGAGCCTCTACCGCTTCCGGGGCACCGAGCCGTACGACGAGAACGACCTCGCCCTCGCGCTGACGGCGGCCGCCCATGCCGCGTTGAGCATCGAGAACGCCCGGCGCTTCGAGCGTGACCACGTGATCGCGTCGACCGTCCAGCGCAGGCTGCTCCCCCAGCACGACGGTGCCCGGGTCGCCGTCGAGACCGCGCACGTGCTGCTTCCGGGGCGCAACAGCGGCTGCTGGTTCGACACGGTCGGCCTGTCGGGTGCGCGCACCGCGCTGATCATCGGCAATGTCGAGGGACACGGGCTGCAGACGGCCATCACCATGGGGCAGCTGCGCACGGTCATCCACGCGCTGGCCGGCCTCGACCTGGAACCCGACGAGGTGCTGGCCAGGCTCAACGACACGGCCGACCGGCTGGCGCGCGAGCGCAGGGCGCTGCCGCCGGGCGACTCGCTGCACAACCAGTCCCTGACGGCGACCTGTATGTACGCGGTATACGACCCGTTCGCCCGGACCCTCACCGTGGCACGGGCGGGACACCCGGCGCCGGTCGTCGTCGCACCCGACGGCAGCCCGGTCGCCCTCGACGTACCGGAGGGCCCGCCGCTGTTCTCCGAGGACAGCGCGCCCTTCGCCACGGCGACGATCCACCTCGACGAAGGCAGTGTGCTGGCGTTCCTCACCGGTTCGCTGCTGCCGGACGGTCAGGCCGCGGCCCGGGTACGGGAGGCGCTCGTGTATCCGGACCGCCCCCTGCGGCAGCTGTGCGACTCCATCGTCTACAGCCTGCCGGCCGGCGCCCATCCCGACGGCGCCGCGCTGCTGCTCGCCAGGACCGGCGTCGTCCCGCCCGACCGGGTCGCGACCTGGGAGCTGGCCCATGACCGGACCACGCCCGCCATCGCCCGCACCCTCGTCCGGGACCGGCTCGAAGGATGGAACCTCGACGAGGAGACGATCGAGGCGACCGAGCTGATCGTGAGCGAGCTGATCACCAACGCGGTCCGCTACGGAACCCCGCCGCTGCACCTGCGTCTACTGCTGGACCGCACCCTGACCTGCGAGGTCCACGACACCAGTCCGGTGGCGCCCAACCTGCGCCACGCGCGCACGGTGGACGAGGGCGGCCGCGGTCTGTTCATCGTGTCGCAGCTCGCCACGCACTGGGGCACCAGGTACGGCTCCGAGGGCAAGGCCCTGTGGACCGAGCAGGAGATCCCCGCCCCGGAGGGCGGGCCCTGACGGGTCCGGAGAAACGGGTGCGGCGCACCTCGGCCGGACGGGCCGTGGTGCGCCGCGGTCAGGAAGCCGTCAGCGGCCCCGGGTTGCGGAGCGGTCAGCGGCGGCCCCCGTGGTGACGGCCCCAGGACTTCGAGTCGACCTTGTGGCCGCGCGCGTCCTTGAGGGTCGCCGTGTCGCTGTTGTCCCAGACGTAGCGGCGCAGGTCCTGGTAGACGTCGTGGCTGTTGTCGCGGCCTACACCGGTGTGCACGCGCACCGAGGAGCGGCCGGCCAGACGCAGGTCGAAGCGGTAGGTGCGGTGGCTCTCGTCACTGAGGGTCCAGCCGCGCAGGTTGACCGAGCTGCGGCCGGTGTTGGTGACGGTGACCCATTCACCGTTCAGGCTGCGGTTCGAACCGTTGTCACGGCCGGGGCTGTCGTACTGGATCTTGCCCAGGACGACGGCCGAGCGCGGGGCGGGCTTGCTGTGGCCGTGGTCGTGGCCACGGCCGTGGCCGTCTGCCACCGCCGGGAGTGCGGCGGCGGCCAGGAGCGCGCCGGAAGCGATGACGGTGGCGGTGATCCGCCGTGCGGAACGGGACATGAAGACCCCTCAGGTGCAGGCCCGGGCCTTGCGGTCCGGGCGTTGTTCGGTCCCGGCGTGATGCCGAGAAGCCACACTTTGACCCCGCTGACCGTTCTGCGAACAGCGCCCCGGTACGTGTTACGAAGCGCGGACATTTCCGTCACACACGACTGCAGGCACCACCCACCGAACCCTCCGGGTACCTGTCAATCCCTGTCCGTTGCACCCACCCGTACGGCACCGGGTTGACGAGGCCGGACGCGCCGTCCCGCCCGCCTCCCCCGGCCCGCGCGCGGTCCGCTGATCCGGTCCCGGAATCTGTAACAGCCATCGAACGGGCGGACCTGAACGCCCGTTCCGTTACCCCCGGGAAGTACGCACGGAAGTTCCCTCGAACACGTGATGAACCGGGTTTCACGGCCCGGCGGGTGCCGCGTTCCCGGCGGGGCGCCGCCCGGACCAGCCGAGCAGGACGACCGAGCACACGGCGGCGAACGCGCACCAGGTCGAGATGAACTCCAGCCGCCACAGCGCGGCGCAGACCGCGGCCCCGGTCACGGCCAGTGCCCCGAGCCACCGCAGCCACCGGTCGCCGGACAGCAGCAGCGATCCGACGGTGGCCAGGAGATAGCCCGCGACCAGCAGACCGGGGCGCGGCAGATCGAGCACATAGCCCAGGGTGTGCCCGCGGATCTGCGCGGTCACCGGCCGGGCGGACAGGGCGTACCCGAGCGCGGCGGATGTCGCGGCGCCGGCCACCAGCGGCACCAGGAGCCGGCGCCGGGCGTCCGGCGGCGCCGCGCACAGCACGCCCACCGGTACCCACAGCGCCAGCAACGGCAGGGCGATCACCGCCCAGGCCACCGTCGCCGGGCCGGCGCCGCCGTCCGCACGCCACACCGCGGACTCGATGATCTGGTGAGCGCCCAGCAGGAGCGGGAGCGCGGCGAGCGGAAGATCGCGGGCCCGGCGCGTCCGTATGACGCAGGCGGCGCCGGTCGCCGCGATGGCGGTGCCCGCCACGAGGTCGGCGGTCGCGCTCCAGCACATGGCGTCACCCGGGGGTCTCTCGTTCGCGTGAACCGGTCCACTCGCCGCTCACGCTACGGCGCCCCTCACGGGCACGACAGGTGACGCGGCCGCCGCGCCGCGCGCTCAGGCGGTCGCGTCCGTCCAGGCGTAGGGCGGCGGAACCGGCCCGTCGGAACGCCCCGCGCCGGCCTCGCCGAGTTCCCGGTCGGCCACGCTCATCAGCTGGGCCGCGACATCGCGCATCGCACGGCTCGCGGCGAGTTCGTCGCCGATGGTGGGTACGTCGGGGTCCTGCGGGCTGCAGCGGGCCACTCCGTGGCCGGTGAGTCTCGCCGTGCCGGTGTCCAGCACCGCCTCCGCCTTCGTCGCGCCGTCCTCCTCGGACAGATCAACGTGGACCGTCCACTCCATCGTCCGGTTCATCGCACACCTCCCGGCCCGCGCCGGCCGCCGTACGACGCCGCCACACAGGCTCCCTCCCAGCATCCACCCGACCCGCACACCCCGCGCGTTCCCGCCGCCGGGAGCGGCTCGGCCTGCGCGGATCACCGCACCGAAATACGATGAGCGGAGCCTCGTCCGGAGCAGCCGGCGCGGGGCCCCGTACCGGATCCGAAGCGTTGACCTCCCGGATCGTCCCGCCACGACAGACCCTGTGGTGCGGCTCGCCACCACAGCCACTGCGGAGCGGCCCATGAACCGGCGTCGTCCTCCCCGCTCGGCCAGTGCCGAGGAACTGCTGACCACGCTGCATCAGCTCACCTCCCGGGCACGCCGCGAGGTGGAGCTCCATCAGGCGCGGGTGGAACTGGCGGAGGCACTTCAGCGGGAGATGCTCCCCTCGTCCCTGCCCGCCCTGCCCGGGTTGCAGACCGCCGCCCGGTACACGCCCGCGCGCAGCGGGCTGGACATCGGGGGCGACTGGTACGACGGCTTCCGGCTCCCGGACGGTTCGCTGGCGTTCGCCATCGGGGACGTACAGGGACACGACGTCGAGGCGGCGGCCTTCATGGGCCAGATCCGGATCGCGATGCGCGCCCTGGCCGTCACCGCGGCCGATCCGGGCGAAGTGGTACGGCGGACCAATGACCTGCTGCTGTCCGTGGACTCCGGTCTCCTCGCCACCTGCACCTTCGTCCGGATAGACCCGCTCACCCGGGAGCTCCAGAGCGCGCGGGCGGGCCATGTCGCCGCGGTGTGGGCCACGGCGGACGGGCGTTCGGGCACCACCGAGGACGAGGGCGGTCTGCCGCTCGGCATCCAGACCGGTGAGGAGTACCCGGTCACCACCCGGCGGCTCACCACCCCCGGTGCCTTCGTGCTGCTCACCGATGGAGTGATCGAGGGGCCGTCCTACTCGATCGACGAGGGGCTGGACGCCGTGATGCGGCTGGTGCGCTCCCGGGTCGGCGACGACGCGGACGAGCTGGCCGACGCGATCCTGGGGACGGCGGAGCGCACCGGGCACGAGGACGACGCCGCCGTGCTCGTCGTGCGCCACGACGCGTTTCCCGCCGCCCCCGGATGACGCGGTGACCGGGGCGGTGCGTGTCACGCCGCCGCCTCCAGCCGGGTCCGGTGTCTGATGAGATCTGATGAGTACCGTGATCCGCAGTGAGGAAAACCGGCGCAGGGCCGTGGCGCTGCTGCGCATCCTGGCAGTCGCGGCCGTCTACTACGTGGGCGGGGGCCTGGGCCTGCTGAGGCAGGTGAGCGTCCACGGTGCGATCGTGACACCGCTCTGGCCGCCGACCGGCATCGCCCTGGGCTGCCTGCTCATCATGGGACTGCGCATCTGGCCCGGGATCGCCATCGGCTCGCTGGTCGTCATCGCCACGCTCAGCGGCTCCGTGACCCCGTCGACGGCCGCCGTCGTGGCGGGCAACACCCTCGCACCCGTCTGCGCCTGTCTGCTACTGCGCCGGGTCGGCTTCCGGGCGGAGCTGGACCGGCTGCGCGACGGTGTCCTGCTGGTCTTTCTGGGCGCGCTGGCCGGCATGGCCGTCAGCGCGACCGTGGGCAGCGCCATGCTGGCGGTCGACGGCAAACTGCCCGCCAGCGGGTTCTGGACGGTCTGGGTGGCGTGGTGGGCCGGGGACGCCATGGGGGTGCTGGTGGTCACGCCGCTGGTGCTCGTCGTGCTGCGCAAGGCGCGGCGGCCCCGGATGTCCGACCGGTGGATCGAGGCCGGTGCGCTGCTGGTCGTCACGGTCGCCGGTTCACTGGTGGCCACCCGGGGTCCACTGTCGATGCTCTACCTGGTGTTCCCGATCCTCATCTGGGCGGCGCTGCGGTTCCAGCTGGCGGGCAGCGCGCCGTGCGCCCTGCTGGTGTCCGTCCTGGCGGTGGTCGCGGGCACCGAGCAGGTGGGGCCGTTCGCCGGGCACAGCATGCTGGAGGTGATGGTCAACCTCACGGTTCTCAACGGGGCCGTGGCGCTGACCTCGCTGCTGCTGGCCGCGATCGTGGCGGAGCAGCAGAACATCCGCCGCCGGATCGAGCGCGCCTGCGAGGAGCTGGCCGATGTGGTGGACCATCTCGCGCCGGGCCGGTCGGCGGCGGCCTGGCCGTCCAGGGCGAGGGACGAGCGCGAGGGCCGCTGACCCCCGCCGCTCCGGGGGTCAGCCCGGGAAGTGCCGGTCCAGGAAGGCGTTGCGGAAGGTGCCGTCCGGGTCGTAGCGGGCCATCAGCTTCTCGAAGTCCGCGTACCGCCCGTACAGCGTGCGCAGGACGCCGGGGGCGGTGGTGAACACCTTGCCCCAGTGCGGCCGCGCACCGAACGGGGCCAGCGCCTCCTCGATCTCGCCGAGCACCGGTGCGACCGCCGCGGTGTCCGGTATCCAGGTGAAGTGGAAGGCCACCGAGTCCCGGCCGGACGCCGGGCTCAGCCACAGGTCGTCACCGGCGACGGTACGGATCTCGGAGATCTGGAGCAGCGGGGCGATCCGGTCCCGGAGCCTGCCCAGCGCCTCGTAGGCGGCCGCGGCGTCCTTGCGGGCCACGAAGTACTCCGACTGGAGCTCGTCCCCGTTGCTCGGGGTGAACTCCAGCCGGAAGTGCGGCAGCCTGCGGTGCCAGGCGCCGGCCGCGCCCTGCTGCCGGGTGCAGTTGCCGGCCGGCACTCCGGGGATCGGATGGCGCGGACCGTCCGCGAGCCGTGCGCCCAGCCACTCGGCCGGCGCCTGCCGCACTCCCCCGCTCCCCACCCGCTCCTTGAGCCACACCTGGCCGACCGGCCCCGGGCGCCAGCCGGTGAAGACACTGACGCTGTACGCGGCCGACATCACCTCGTCGAAAGCGCCGGTCAGCCGGGATTCGGGAAGGTCCTCGTACACCCACTGCTGTACGTCGAAGGCCGGGACCACGTCCAGCGTCAGCCGGGTCACCACACCCAGCGCGCCCATCGCGACCACCGCTGCGGGGAAGTCCTCGTCACCGCGCCGAAGCGAGAGCGTCCCGCCGTCGGCCGTGACCATGTCCAGCGCCCGGACAGCGCCCGCGAGCGACCGGTTCCCCACCCCCGAACCATGCGTCCCGGTCGCGCAGGCGCCGGCCACCGAGATGTGCGGGAGCGAACCCAGGTTGTGCAGGGCGAAGCCTCTCTCGTGCAGTTCCCCGGCGAACTCACCGAAGCGCAGCCCCGCGCTCACCGTCACCGTTCCCTCGGCCGGGTCGATCTCGACCACGCGCGGCAGGCCCGCCACCGAGACCAGGTCCCCGGCGGTGTCGGCGACGTCGTTGAACGAGTGCCGGGTGCCCAGGGCCCGCAGCGAGGTGGAGGCGGCCACCGTCTCCCGCAGCTCGGCCTCCGAGCGGGGGACGCACAGCCGCCTCGCCCCGAACGTGACATTGCCGGCCCAGTTCTTCTCCGCGGGAGTCACCGTTCGTCCTCTTTCGCTCGTGGCCGGGCTCAGTCCCCCGGCGCTGCATTCTCCCAGACGGCGTTGTGAGCCTCTCCGGCGAGCAGGCAGCACAGACCAACCGGCCGACCACGTACAGTAGTTGGCGAGGCACCGGTACATATCCGCACACCGCCCGATTCCGGTGTGTCCCAAATACCAACACCCCCGCACAGAACCTGTGATCCAGCCCGGAACGGGACGAGTTCCGGCTCACACCGCATGTCTGAACTTCACTGGAACTCCAGCGAAATGGCACGTGTGTGGATATCGTGCACCGAGCGAGGGCGCATCCGTCAGTCCACAGGATCGGCGGATGCGCCCCGTTTGTGGAGATGCAACTGTGACTGGGGGGTTCATGGGGCATGTCGAGCTACCCGAAACCGGAATATCAGGACCCGTGGGACTGGCTGGGGCGCCGCTTCCACGGACCGCTTCCAACCGGCCCCGCAGCCAGGAGTTCGACCGGCTGCCGCAGGGCCCGACCGTACAGCGCGAGCGTTCCGCCCGGCCAGGGCCGAAGAACAGACCTGGCCGGTATCTGCCACTGGTCATCTGCTTCGACCTGCTCGGCCTCGGGATTCCCGGCTGGCTCGTGCTGCGCACCGACGGCGAGCCCCGGGCCCTGGCCGGTGCGGTCGCGGCGGCGGTGGGCTGGGGCTGCGTACGGGCCGCGCGCGGCCGGTACTCGCTCCGGACGCCCGGCCGGCCGGCCGGGGCGCTGACCGCGTCCGGGGACTGGCTGGTGCTCATCGGCGTACTGGCGGTGCTCTGGACGGTGGCCGACGGGTCCATCGATCCGGCGGCGGCGGTCGTCGCGCTGATCCCCGGGCTGCTGGCGACGACGGCCGTGTCCGGGGTCCGGCGGCTGCCGGGGCGGCGGAAGCGTCGGCCGGCCCGCCGGGTGCTGGTGGTCGGGGCGGCCGCAGGGGTGGACCGGGCGGTGCGGCTGCTCGGTTCCCGGGCGGACCACGGCTACCTCGTGGTGGCCGCCGTGCCCGTGGGGACGGCGGCACTGAACTGCGAGGCACCGGTCCCGGGGCGGCTCGCGCCCGCGCCGGCCGACGACGACGCCTCGACGGTGCTCGGTGCGGCCTTCGCGCACGAGGCGGACCTGGCCCTGGTCATACCGGGCCCCGAACTCACCGAGGAGCGATTACGACGGCTGTCCTGGGGGCTGCACGACGGCGGACTGGAGCTGTCCGTGCTCTCGCACCTCTCGGAGATCGCGGCGGGCCGGGTCCGTCCCGCATCGGCGGCCGGGCTGACCCTGCTGCACATCGTGCCGCCACTGCGACGGGGACCGCAGGCCGCGCTCAAGGCCGCGGTGGACCGGACCGGCGCCGTCCTCGGCCTGCTCGCGCTGGCTCCCCTGCTGCTGCTGGTCGCGGCGGCGGTCCGGTTCACCTCCTGCGGGCCGGTCTTCCACCGGCAGATCCGCCACGGGCAGCACAACCGGCCGTTCACCATGTGGAAGTTCCGCACGATGGTGGCGGACGCCGAACAGCGCCGCGAGCGGCTGGCCGCGTCCAACGAGAGCGACGGCCCGACGTTCAAGATGCGGCGCGACCCCCGGGTCACCCGCGTCGGCCGGCTGCTGCGCCGCTCGTCCCTGGACGAGCTGCCCCAGCTCCTCAACGTCCTTCGAGGTGACATGTCCCTGGTCGGTCCGCGTCCGCCGCTGCCGGACGAGGTGTCCCGCTACGACGAGCGCGAGCTGCGGCGGCTCTCGGTCAAACCGGGGCTGACCGGCCTGTGGCAGGTCAGCGGGCGCTCCGACCTGTCCTGGCAGGAGACCGTGTCCCTGGACCTCTGGTACGTGGACAACTGGTCGGTGGCCACGGACATGGGACTCATGGCCCGCACGCTGCGCGCCGTCACCGACGGCCGCGGGGCGTACTGAGTGCGGCGGCCGGTGCGAGGTGCCGGAGGGGGCCGGGTGGGCGGCGTGACGGTGTCCGCCCGCCAGGCGGGCCGGGGCGGCCCCGGCGCCCGCTCAGACCGTGGCGCCCTGTTCCTCGAGCCACCAGGCGTAGGTGGCGGCGATGCCGTCACGCAGCGCGATCTGCGGGACGAAGCCGAGGGAGGCCAGCCGGGACACGTCCAACAGCTTGCGCGCGGTGCCGTCCGGCTTGCCGCTGTCCCATTCCACTGTGCCCTGATAGGACGTCACATCAGCTACGGTCGAAGCGAGTTCACGAATCGTCAGGTCTTCGCCGGAGCCGACGTTGACGGGCTCGTCGCCGTCGTAGCGCTCCAGCAGCAGCACGCAGGCGGCGGCCAGATCGTCGACGTGCAGGAACTCCCGCCGGGGGCTTCCGGAGCCCCAGAGCGTGACGGCCGGCGCACCGCTCAGGCCCGCCTCGTGGAAGCGGCGGATCAGCGCGGGCAGGACGTGCGAGGTCTCCAGGTCGAAGTTGTCACCGGGCCCGTAGAGATTGGTGGGCATGGCGCTGATGTAGGAGGCGCCATACTGCCGCCGGTAGGACTGGGTCTGCACGATGCCGGCGATCTTCGCGAGCGCGTACGCCTCGTTGGTCGGCTCCAGCGGGCCGGTCAGCAGGGCGCTCTCGGGGATGGGCTGCGGTGCGTGCTTGGGGTAGATGCAGGACGAGCCGAGGAAGAGCAGCCGCCCGACGCCCGCCGTGTGCGCCCCGGCGACGACGCTCAGCTGGATCCGCAGGTTCTCCTCCAGGAACTGCACCGGGTAGGTGCTGTTGGCCATGATGCCGCCGACCTTGGCGGCGGCCAGCACCACGGCGTCCGGCCGGGTCCCGCGCAGGAAGGCGGCGGTCCGCCCGGCGTCGCACAGGTCCAGGCGGTCGCGGCCCCGGGTGATCACCTCATGGCCTTCGGTGGTCAGCCGGCGCACCAGCGCCGAGCCCACCAGACCGCGGTGGCCGGCGACGAACACCCGGGCGCCGGGCCGTAGCAGGGAGGGGACGGATTCCTGGGAAGGGCCGGGCAGTTCAGTCGTCATGGCTCGGATTGTGCCAGCAGCTCCACGACGCGGTGACGTTTTACCGCAGATCGCTCAAACTCTGAAATTTCGACGGCCAACAGCCTCTCGGACGAACACAGAAGGGGGAGACGTGGCGAAGACCGCGCTCATCACCGGCGTGACCGGACAGGACGGTTCGTACCTGTCCGAGCTGCTGCTCCACAAGGGATACACGGTCCACGGACTCATCCGCCGTTCGTCGAGCTTCAACACCGAGCGGATAGACCACATCTACCAGGGCCCGGAGGAGGCGGACCGCTCCTTCGTCCTGCACCACGCCGATCTCGCGGACGGGGTCGCCCTGGTGAACCTGCTGCGCGACATCCGGCCCGACGAGGTCTACAACCTCGGCGCGCAGTCGCACGTCCGGGTCTCCTTCGACGCGCCGCTGTACACGGGGGACATCACCGGGCTCGGCACCACCCGCCTCCTGGAGGCGGTGCGCGCCAGCGGGATCGACACCCGCGTCTACCAGGCCTCCTCCTCCGAGATGTTCGGCGCCAGCCCGCCCCCGCAGAACGAGCGGACACCGTTCCACCCGCGCAGCCCCTACAGCGTCGCGAAGGTCTACTCGTACTGGTCCACGGTCAACTACCGTGAGGCATATGGGATGTTCGCGGTCAACGGGATCCTGTTCAACCACGAGTCCCCGCGCCGCGGAGAGACCTTCGTGACCCGGAAGATCACTCGTGGGGTGGCCAGGATCAAGGCGGGGCTCCAGACGCATCTGCACCTGGGGAACCTGGACGCGGTGCGCGACTGGGGTTACGCCCCCGAGTACGTCGACGCGATGTGGCGGATGCTCCAGTGCGACGCCCCGGACGACTACGTGGTGGCCACCGGCGAGGGGGTCAGTGTCCGGCAGTTCCTGGAGTACGCCTTCGAGCACGCCGGTCTGGACTGGCGCGAGCACGTCCGCTACGACGCGAAGTACGAGCGCCCCAGCGAGGTCGACGCGCTGGTGGGCGACGCGTCCAAGGCGGCGGAGCTGCTCGGCTGGAAGCCGGCCGTGAAGTCCCGGGAGCTGGCCCGGATCATGGTCGACGCCGATGTGCGGCAGCTGGCCGACCAGCTCACCGGGGCCGCCGTACGGGTGGACCGGTGAGCGGCCCCGGGCTCACCCACGACTCCCGCCCGTCGCTCGCCCCGACGGTGCCGGGGACCATCCCCGGCGCGACCGCCGGTTCCACCGAATGCCAGGTGGCACCGTTCGCGCCGGCGCCGGGCGGGGCCCTGTGCTCCGCCTACTCGCTCGCCCCGGCCCGCTGCGGAGCGGATTCGCCGCGCAGCAGGCCGGGCGACGTCTCAACCGCGGCCCACCGGCCGCAGCTCGTTCTCACCTTCGGAGCTGAATGATGAACGAAAGTACGGGGCGCAGATCCCGTGGGCGCGGCCGGGTAAGGGCCGCGGCCGCCGCGCTCTGCCTGCTCGCCGGAGCCCTGAGCGCCGCCGCTGCCGGGGGCTCCCCGGCGTCGGCGCTGACCCCTCCGGTCTCGATCACCGCCGACGACCTCTCCACCTGGCAGACCAACGGAATCGTCTGGTCGATGGCCGCGACGGACGACGGGGTCGTCTACACGGGCGGCACCTTCTCCACCGTACGGCCGCCGGACGCGCCGGCCGGGACGTCCGAACAGCCCGCGTTGAACTTCGCCGCGTTCGACGCCGCCACCGGGGCGCCGACCGGCTGCGAGCTGTCGTTCACGCAGTCCTCGGGGACCGCGACGGTGCGGGCCCTGACCCTCTCCCCCGATGGTGAAACCCTTTACGCGGGTGGCCAGTTCGGTTCGGTGAACGGCGTCGGGGTGAGCAACATCGCGGCCATCGACACGGCGACCTGCACCCCGCGCACGAACTTCAAGCTCGCCGTGTCCGCGACGGTCAGGGCCCTGGCCGTCACCGACGACACGGTCTATCTCGGCGGTGACTTCAACACCGTCGCGGGACAGACGCGGAACAAGTTCGCCGCGGTCACCACGGGCGCGGAGCTGAAGCCGTGGAAGGCCAACACGGACGAGGTCGGCCGGGCCGTCCAGGTCACTCCCGACGGCTCGCACGTGGTGATCGGCGGCGACTTCTTCACCGTCAACGGCACCACCTCGCACGCGCTCGCGGTGGTGAACGCGACGACGGGAGCCCTGGACAAGAGCTACCCGGGCTTCATCCCGAACACCTCGACGGTGCAGGACCTCACCGCGGACGCCAAGAAGTTCTACACCGCCAACGAGGGGACCGGGGGCGGGGTCTTCGACGGCCGGATCGCGGTGGACCTGACCACCTTCCAGCAGGTGTGGCGCGACACCTGCCTCGGTGCCACGCAGGCCATCCTGGTGCACAGCGGGGTTCTGTACAGCGGCAGCCACGCGCATGACTGCTCCTCGATGGGCGAGTTCCCGGACCAGCCGCGCAAGCACCTGCTGGCGCAGTCCGTGGACGACCCCAAGCTGCTGCCGTGGTTCCCGGACACCAACGACGGGATCGGGGAGCCGGTCGGCCCGCGGTCGATGGCCCAGACCGACAAGGGCGGGCACCACTACCTGTGGGTGGGCGGCGAGTTCACCACCGTCAACAGCTCTCCGCAGCAGGGGCTGACCCGGTTCGCCGACGGACCCGACACCGGGGCGCCCTGGGTGCCCAACGTCAGCGTCTCCACGGTCGCCGCGGGCAAGGTGGACGTGAACTGGCAGACGAGCTTCGACACGGACGACGGCGAGCTGACGTACCGGATCTACAAGGACGGCGCGAGCACCCCCGTGTACACCACGACGGGCTACTCGGTGTTCTGGGACCGGCCGCAGCTGCGGTGGACGGACACCGCCGTCGCGGCGGGCGAGACGCACACCTACCGGATCACCGCGAGTGACGGCACCAACACCAGTGCCAAGTCCCCCGCGGTGACCGCGACCGTGGCGGCGAAGGCGGAGAGCTACCCGGCCAGGGTGCTGTCCGACGGGGCGAGCCTGTACTGGCGCTACGACGAGGGCACGTCCACCTTCGCCGCCGACACCGGGGCCGGCAAGGACAACGGCTTCCTGCGCAACGCGCCCTCCTACCGGCAGACCCCGGCGGCCGTGTCCGGCCCCTCGACCGCCATCGGGTTCAACGGGAGCACCCAGTACGCGTACAGCAACCGGAGCCACAACCAGACCTCGAAGTTCTCCGTCGAGACCTGGATCAAGACGAAGACGACCCGGGGAGGGAAGATCATCGGCTTCGGCTCCAACACCCTGGAGAAAAGCGGCAAGTACGACAAGCACGTGTACATGCTCAACAACGGGCGCCTCACCTTCGGCACCCACAACGGCGGCGGCCAGACCGTCAGCACGACCGGGGCCTACAACGACGGCGGCTGGCACCATGTCGTCGCCACCCAGGGCTCCGGTGGCATGGCCCTCTACGTGGACGGACAGCTCCGCGCCTCGAACACGCGGTACACCACGAACGAGACCTACACCGGCTACTGGCGGGTGGGCGGGGACAACCTGGCGACCTGGCCGAACCGTCCGGCGAGCGACTTCTTCGCCGGACAGATCGACGAGACCGCCGTGTACCCGACCGCGCTTACCGCGGCCCAGGTCAGCGCCCACTACGCCCTGAGGACAGGTGGATGAGACATCCGTTCCTGGCCGGCGCCGTCGTCGTGATCACGACGGCGGCGCTGGCCGCCTGCGGCTCCTCCTCCGCCTCACCGGGCGGGGGCGGGGAGAAGACGGCCGGCGCCGGCCGCGCGGCGTCGGCATCGGCGGGGCCGGTGGCCGGGGCGCCTGCGGAGCCGGACGGCTCCGCCCCGGCCGCTCCGCGGGCCGCGCGCTCCAGCGCGGTGCCCAAGACGCCTACCGACGAACTCACCCCGGCCACCGGTACGTTCACCAAGAAGCAGAAGAAGTACCTGGTCGACCGGGTACCCAAGGGCATGGACCCGGCCGCGGTGCTCCAGAGCGGCCAGGAGACCTGCGACCGGCTGACGTACCTGGTCAAGGTCGACCGGGACATCGCGATCGGGGCCGTGGCCACGGGCGAGATCGCTGATGCCGAACCCGCCGCCGGCCAGCTGTGCCCCCAGCACAGGGGCCTGGTGGAACAGGCCTCGCTGGCCTACCCGGACGGCACGCACGAGGGGGCGCGGCTGCGGCCGGGCCGCTACCGCGATGTCGCACCCACCAAGAACTGCGGCTGGGAGGTCACCGGAGCGAACGGCAAGGTCCTGGCGTCGGGCTCGTCCGACGACGGGAAGCGCAGCAGCGTCACCATCCCGGCGACGGCCCGCGCCTTCACCTCCACAGGCTGCTACGCCTGGCTGCCCGAAGGAGGCAACGGATGAACAGACTGCCGATAGCCGTGGCCATCCCCACGAAGAACGAGGGGCTCAACATCGCCGAGGCGGTGAAATCGGTCCTCGGCCACTTCGAGGCGGTCGTCGTGGTCGACTCGCACAGTACGGACGACACGGCGAAGATCGCCGCGGAGTGCGGGGCCGAGGTCGTCATGTACACCTGGGACGGTGGGCACCCCCGTAAGAAGCAGTGGTGTCTGGACCATGTCCGCACGGACCTGGACTGGATCCTGCTGCTCGACGGCGACGAGCGGCTGAGCCCCGGTCTGCTGGCCGAACTGCGGCAGGTCTTCGCCGATCCGGACGCGCCGAGACCCGCCGCGTACGACATTCCACTGGGGTACTGGTTCTCCGGGAAGCGGCTGCGGCACGGCTACACCATCCGCAAGCGGTCGCTGACCGACCGCACCCGCAGCCGCTACCCGGACGTCGGGGATCTCGACGCGCCGGGCATCGGTGAGGTCGAGGGCCACTACCAGCCGGTCGCGGAAAGCGCCGGGGCGCTGCGCAACCCGATCGAGCACCAGGACCTCGACCCGGTGACCGCCTGGTTCGAACGGCACAACCGGTACTCGGACTGGGAGGCGTGGCTGGAGCACCATCCCGAGGTGAAGGAACAGGTGCGCAGGGTCAAGTCCCGTCAGGGGCAGCTGTTCCACAAGGCGCCGTTCAAGCCGCTGGTTTCGTTCGCGTACATGTACGTGTACCGGCGGGGCTTCCTGGACGGGCGGGCGGGCTTCGACTTCGCCCTCGCGATGAGCTTCTACCGTTGGCAGATCGCCCTGAAGTCGCGCGAGGCGCCCGCCCGTTGAGTCACCGGCGCTTCCGGCGGACCACGTCCTCGTAGGTCCGCCGGAGCGTCCGGGTCACCACGTCGATGGTGAAGTCCGCCCCGACCAGCTCCCAGGCGGCCTGTCCGGCCTCGGCGTTGGCCTTGGGCTCCAGCAGTTCCAGCACCGCCCGCGCGACCTTCCCCGCGTTGGCCGCGTCCTCGCCGGCCCGGCTGTCGATCACCCGGCCCGCACCGGCCCGCGCGATGTCGGGTGCGAGGCCGCAGGTGCGGGTGATGACCGCGGGGGTGCCGACGGACATCGCCTCCAGGACCGAGACGCCGAGGGGCTCCTCGATGGACGGCAGGACGTACACATCGGCCTGCCGACCCGCTTCCAGCACCTCTTCGTGGCCGAGCGGTCCCACGTGGTCGAGCGAGTCCAGCACGCCGAGCTCGCGGGCGAGCCGCAGGGTGCCGGGCAGCGCGCCGGTGTCCGGTCCCGCGAGCACGAACCTGGCGTCCGGGTGCTCCGCCAGCACGGCGGGCATCGCGGCGACGAAGTCCTGGGGGCGCTTGCGCTCCTGTATCCGGGCGAGGAAGAGCACCGTCGGCGGCCGCCCGGGGTCCCGGGCGGGCTTGCGCTCCTGCGGCCGTACGCCGTTGACCAGGCGCACGGTCCGGGTGAGCGGGACGGGGGCCGCGACGGCGTTCACGTCGACGCGCTCGGCCTCGGTGAGGTGCAGCACGGCGTCCGCGCGGCGCAGGACCCTTCGTACGCCGAGCAGGTCGGTCAGCTGCGCGACCCGGTTCTCGGTCGGGTCCACCATGCCGTGCGTCTGGACGACCAGCGGGGTCCCGGACCCCAGGGCGAGGAGCGCGGCGGGCAGCGTCACCAGGTCGCGCATGAGGTGCACGTGGACGAGGTCGGCGCCGCGCATCATCCGGCGCGCGGCCAGCAGCAGGGGGCCCGAGGTGATGCCGCTGACCTCGAAGCGGGGCAGCAGGTGGCGGGCCTGGTGCAGGTGGGCCGGCACTCCCTCCACGTGGGAGGGCAGCGGTCCGTCGAAGCCGTCGCCGAGCGCCATGATCCGGGCGTCGTCCCCCTCGGCGCGCTGGACCCTGGAGAGATTCAGGGCCACCCGGGTCGGACCGCCGAACGCGTGGTCCGGGGTGTGCAGTGTGACGACGTGCAGGATCTTCACCAGGGTTCCCCTCGACCTCGGCAGCACTCCACAGACTAGTCATCACATCACCCCAAGTGGGTTGATTCGTTAGAGTGTTCACAGGATCACGGAACGGGGAACAGATGACGTCCGTGCACGGTGTGGCACCGCCCGGTCCCGGCCTCGGGGGCGGGCCGCCGAGCCGGGTGGAGCTGCCCGCCAAGCCCATGTCATGGGCGATGCTGTCGCGCGCGATGGCCGTTCCGCTCATCCTCGGCCTGGTCTGCTTCCTGCCGGCGCTGATCGCCGCACAGCCCGGGAGCGGGGCCCGGGACACCGGGTACTGGCTGCAGCTGGTGCTGACGTGCTACTCGGGGGCACGGCTGGCGACCATGATCCTGTCGACCCGGCGCCGGCTGCTGCAGGGCGTCTTCTGGATGTTCGTGTACATCGCGATGGGCGTCGCCCCGTTCGCCCAGGCCGTGATAGGGCAGACCCCGACCCCGCTGGTCGGGCCGCGCTCCGATCTGGTGACCGCGATCGCGCTGGTCCTGGTGGGGTGCGCGGCGTTCGACCTCGGGGCGCTGCTGGCGTCCCGGCGTCCGCTGCGCAGGCGTACCACCGCCCGAGGGAGCGGCGCCGGGGCCACCGCGCACCCGGTCAGGCTGCGGCTGCTGGTGCTGCTGGCGTTCGCCGCGAGCGGCTACTACGTCCTGAAGCTCGGCGGGCCCGCGGTGTTCTTCTCCAGCCGCCAGGAGATCAGCGCGTCGGTCGCGGAGAGCGGGGTGGTGTCCGGCGGGTCCAATGTGGGCTCCGCGTTCCTCAAGGGGTTCGGCACGGTTCCGGCGCTGCTCGCGCTGCTCTTCTTCACCCGGCGCCTGGTGACCTCGCGCCGGGCCCGTCGCGCACCCTCGACCGTACTGGTGTGGTTCGCGTTGCTGATCGTGAACCTGGTCGTGAACAACCCGATATCCAATGCCCGTTACTGGTTCCTGACCGTACTGGTCTCGTTCCTCTTCACCGCGTTCCCGAGCAGTGCGGCGATGTACCGCTCGGTGCTGGCGACGGGGGTGATCGGGGCGCTGGTGCTGTTCCCGTACGCCGACCGGTTCCGCTACGACGACTCCGGGTACCGGCCGGTCCAGTCGTCCTCGGTCTTCGAGCCGCTGGCCACCAAGGACTACGACCAGACCGTCATGTTCGCCAACACCATCTCCTGGGTCGACACCCGGGGCCACACCTACGGCCGTCAGCTGGCGGGCTCCGCCTTCTTCTTCGTGCCCCGGGCGGCGTGGAGCGGCAAGCCCGAGGACACCGGGGTGCGGGTCGGGCAGTGGATGGGGATGAACATGACAAACCTCTCGGCGCCGCTGTGGACCGAGCTGTGGGTCGACTTCGGCGCCCCGGGAATGATCGGCGGCTTCGCCCTGATCGGCTACGCGGCCGCGCGCACCGACCGGCGGTACGCGCGGGCGGTCTCCCGGGACGGCCCCGGGCCCGGCAGCGTCCTGGCGATCGCGGCTCCGCTGATCGCCGGGTACACCTTCATCCTGCTGCGCGGTCCGCTGCTGCAGGCGGCCGGGAAGCTGGCGGTCGCCGCGCTGTGCCTGGCGCTGGTCACGAGTCTCAGGGAGCGGAACGCACGGCGGCCGCACTGACCGGGGGCCGTTCCGCGCCTCCGCGACGGTTCAGCCGGGCAACCCTGGTCCAGGTGGCGATCGCCTTGCAGACGGAGCCCAGGCACAGGCCCCAGGCGGCCCCCGGCACCCCGCCGAGCCAGTATCCGCCGATCAGGAAGCCCACGGCGGCGAGCGAGAAGACCACCTGGATGGAGAGCGTGGTGCGCGGATCGAGCAGTCTCAGCGCCAGCAGCCCGCAGGTGCCGACGGCCATCGCCGCGTACTGGCTGCCGGTAGCCGGGAGCAGCGCGGCCGCCGTGGGCCAGGTGTCCCCCAGCAGGTGCCGGCCCACCGATCCGGGCAGCAGGGCCAGGACGGTGGCCCAGCCCGCGGCGGTCGCCGCCAGTACGGCGGCCAGCGCGGCGGCGGCCCGCACCCGCAGCCGGTCGGTGGCGAGCCGTCCGAGCAGCGGCGGGCCGAAGCCGGTGGCGGAGGTGAACAGCACGTTCAGCGGGCCGAAGAGGGTGGTCGCGCCGCGCAGCGCACCGACCACGAGGGGGTTGCCGACCACGCCCAGGCCGAGCACGGAGAGCTGGCTGCCGGCGTTGCCCACGCCGAACTCGACGACGAACCGCCGGCCCAGGTACCCGCGCCGCAGCAGCGGCGTCAGCCGCACGGGCGCTCCGGCGGTCCGGCGGTGCAGCAGGGTGACGGACAGCAGGAGCGCCGGCAGCGCGGACAGGCCCCAGACGGTGACCAGGCGGGCGGCCGACGCGCCGTGCGGCTGCACGGTCAGGGCGCCGAGCACGCAGACCAGCCGGAGCGTGTCCGCGGCCAGGGCCAGGTGCTGCGCCTGGAGCGTGGCGAAGGCGTAGCGGGCCGTGTCCTGCGCGAGGACGACGGGCAGTACGAGTCCCAGCGTCATCAGGGCCCGCGCGGTGTCCTCCGCGAGCGCCGCGCAGACGGCGGCGAGCAGGGCGCCGAGGACGGCCGAGACGAGCAGCGTGAAGGCGACGGCCGAGCGGCAGGCGCCGCGGGTCTCCTCGCCGGCGCCCCGGCGCAGCACGAGCGGCTGTCCGGTGTAGGCGCCGAAGACGCCGAGCAGGACGGTGAAGACCAGGTAGACGCCGGAGAAGCGGGCGAAGTCGGAGACGGTGGAGAGCCGGGCCGCCACCACCAGGACCAGGATGTTGGTGAGCGCCGCCACCCCCTGGTCCGCGACCGAGCAGGCGACCGCGGTGCGTGCCTTCATCTGTGTCCTGCGGAACTGCTGTGGTCGCTGCCGCCGCCCTGGCCGTTGCCGCCGCCGGGCCGGGTGCTGCCGGCGTCCAGGGTGCGCAGGCCGAGCGTCTCGGCGGGGTCTCCGGCGCGGCCGCCGCCGGTCCGGACGGGGCCACCGTCCGGCTGTGCGCGGCCGCCCTGCCCGTCGCGCCCCTGTCCCGGTGTCTGCGCGTCGCGGGCGCCGCGCTCGGCCGCCTTCCGGCGCGCCCGGCGCTCGGCCCGTCCGTGTCCGGGGTGCAGCAGGGTGCCGAGCACGGAGCCGCCCGCGGCGCCGATGATCTCGCGGATCCGTTCCAGGTCGCTGCGGTGCACCTCACGCGGGTCGCAGACCACCACGACGCCCTCCACCCGGTCGATGAGCGCGACGGCGTCGGCGAACGAGAGGACGGGCGGGGCGAGCACGATGACGACGGCTCCGGGCCGGCCGCCCTCGGCGACGATCCGGCCGACGGGCGCGGACGTCAGGGCACGGGGCACGTTGTCCATCCGGCGGCCCGCGATCAGGGTGAAGGCCCCCGAGCCGGGCACGTCCACGTTGGTGCGGCTGTCGGACGGCCAGCCCCGCTCGTCGCGCTCGGCGGCCCAGCGGGGGCGCCCGCCCCGGGTCGCGGCGCCGAGGTCCCTGGCCAGTGACGGGGTGCGCAGATCGGCCTCGACCAGCAGCACGTCGCGCCCCATCTCCGCGAAGGCGGCCGCCAGGTTGACCGCCGCCGCGGCGGCCATGGCGTTGTCCCCGCGGGGGGCCGTGACCAGGAGCCGCCGCCGTTCGGCGAACGAGGGGTCGTACGCGAGCCGGAAGGCCACCGCCCGGTACTCCTCGGCCAGCCGGCTGCCGCCGCGCCCGATGGCGAGCAGCCGGCCCGCGGCGGCGCGCTCCCGGGGCAGGGTGCCGAGCAGCGGGGCGCCGAGCGAGCGGACGAGTTCCCTGGTGGAGCGGACCGCCGGGTCGAAGACGAGCCGTACCCAGGAGAGCAGCAGGCCGAGTGCGAGTCCGACGACGCCGCCGAGTCCGAGGAGCAGGGTCAGTCCGGCACCGGTGGGCTGCTCGGGCGCCACCGGCTTCTTGTTCAGGTAGCCGGGCGTGGTGTCCAGGGCGCGCAACTCCGAGATCTTCTGGCTCAGTTCGGAGATGGCGACGATGATGTTGGCGCGGGCGCTGGTGACGTCGCTGCCGACGGTGCCGGTCTCCTGCTCGGCCAGCCGGTCGCGCTGTTCGGTGAGCGGCTTCAGCTGGGCGCGGTAGCCGTCGACCATGTTGTCGATGCTGTTCTCGGTGCGCTCCCTGCGGATCTCCAGGTAGGCCTCGGCGAGCGCCTGGGCCCGTGCCCTGGCCTGTTCGGGGTCGCGGGCGGTGTAGGAGAACCTGAGCACCAGGGTGTTGGGCGGGTTGGTGACCTGGAGTCCGGTCAGCAGCTTGCCGACCTCCACCCGGTCGCCGTGCTTGGCCAGCGAGCCGACGGCCACGGTGCCCACGGCGTCGCTGACGGCGGTCTGGCGTTCGGAGCCGATGTTGATGCCCTTGTCGGCCGAGGCGCCCGCCGCGAACGGGTCCGAGGCGGCCGAGCGCACCGACACCTCGCCGGTGGAGCTGTAGGTGTCCTCGCCGCTCAGGGCGAGCCAGCCGCCGCCGAGCAGTCCGAGGACCACGCCGCACGCGAGCAGGGCTCGATAGCGCAGGAGCTGCCTGAACTGGTCCCTTAGCAGCGCGGGTTCGTCCTGGTCCTCCAGGGCGCGGATCGGCTGGGTCATCGGCGTGGTCTCCCTTGGGCGTCCTGAAGAACCTCGGTGAGCAGTGCGTCGAAGCGGGCGAGGCCGGCTTCCCGGCCGAGGTGCTGTGCCACGTACCGGGGTCCGTGGGCGCCGAGTTCGGCGGCGGCGGCCGGCTGCTCGACGAGCTTGCGTACGGCCGCCAGTACCGCGGCCGGGTCCTCGGGCGCGACGAGCAACCCGGCGCCGGAGCGCTGCACCTCCTGGGCGGTGCCCCCCTCGTCCGCCACCGAGGCGACGACCGGGCGGCCCGAGACGAAGTACGAGGTCAGCTTGGAGGGCACGCTCATGTCGAGTACGGACGCCCGCTGGGTCACGGCGAGGACGTCGGCGGCGGCCAGGACGTCGGTGAACTCGTCCGCCCCCGCCGCCGGCAGGAACTCGACGTTGGGCAGCCCGGCCGCACGGGCCAGCAGGGCCTCGCGCTGGTTGCCGTCGCCCATCAGCACGATGCGTATCCCGGGGGCGAGCCTGGCCGCGTCGACGAGGACGTCCAGGCCCTGCTTGAGCCCCATGTTCCCGGAGTGCAGGACCACCGGGGTGCTCTCGTGCCAGCCCAGCCGCGCCCTGGTCACGGCGCGTTCGGCCGAAGGTGGCTTCACATGGGTCCAGTTGGGGACCAGCCGGATGCGTCCGGGGTCGACGCCGTAGGCGGTCACCCGGGGGACGAAGCTCTCGTGGATGACGCCGACGAGCGAGGCGGCGCGCAGTGCGTACCGCTCGGCCCGGGATGCCACCGCCGCCGCCCTGTCGCCGCCCCGGATGCCGCTCTGTGCGGCGGCGGCGCCCATCAGGTCCTGTACGACGGGTATGTACGGGACGCGGTGGCGGCGGGCCAGCCGCGCGCCCAGGACGCCGCCGGCCAGGCTCGGCATCTGGGAGATCACCACGTCCGCCCGCACCGAGGGCGGGGAGACCAGGCCGTGGGCGAGGACGGTCGCCTCGAACGCCGCTCTGCGCAGGGCGCTCTGACGGGGCGGCACATAGTGTCTTCGCCGGTGGACCCTCACTCCCGAGCGCTCCTCCTCGATCCGCCACACCCCCCGGTACGCCGGCTCGGTCCGCCAGGACGGATAGTGCGGCATGCCGGTCAGCACATGGGTCTCGGCGCCGGACGCGGCCCAGTGTTCCGCGAGCTGCGCGGCGTACGGGCCGATTCCGGTCAGTTCGGGCGCGTAGTTGGTCGAGACGACCAGCAGGCGGCGGTCGCGGAACGGCTCGCACTGGTCTGCGTACGGCAGCTGATCTGCGTCTGGCATCGAAACGGTCGCCTTCCCCCCGGAGCCACCTGTGTTCCCCCCAAGGAACAGCCCCAAAAGTGAGCTTATCCGTTCACGTGATGCGCAAGTGGTCTTCACAGTAAGGTCGTTGCACGATCAACACCGATACCGATATCCCACCGGACCGGATGCCATGTCCGGAAAACCACCGCTGGGACACGGACATCACGTTCACCGTGGGGGAGAGAACGGATGGTGCACAGGGTCGGCTACGCGCCGGGTGTCTACGACCTGTTCCACGTGGGTCACCTCAACATCCTGCGGCATGCCCGCAGCCAGTGCGACTACCTGGTCGCGGGGGTCGTCTCGGACGAGATGGCCGCGCTCGCGAAGGGCCGCGGACCGGTCATTCCGCTGCCGGAACGGCTGGAGATCGTACGGAGCGTCCGGTACGTGGACGCCGCCTTCGTCGAGACCGTCCCCGACAAGGTGGAGACCTGGCAGCAGGTCAGGTTCGACGTCATCTTCAAGGGGGACGACTGGCGGGGCACGGAGAAGGGCAAGCGGCTCGAACGCGACTTCGCGGAGGTCGGCGTGGAGGTCGTCTACTTCCCGTACACCGTGCACACATCCAGCACCCAGCTGCGCCGGGCGCTGGACTCGCTGGTCAGTGCGCCCGGAGCCCTTTCAGCTCCCTGAACCACTTGGCCAGGAACGCCACCAGGAACAGCGCGTGCACGGCGGCGAGCGCGGCATAACCGATCCGGAACGCCGTCTCGTCGCCGAGCAGCAGGAACACCAGGCAGAACACCCCGTAATCGGCCGGCAGCAGCGCCACGGCCCGCAGCCGGGAGACCGCCTGCGGGGGGGGCCCGCCACCGTCCGGCTCCGGGCGGGCGGCGGCGGCCGCCTTGCCGAGCTGTTCCCGCAGCAGCCCCGCGCAGAAGGTCAGCACGGCCACGAACAGGAAGCCGAGCGGCAGGAGCAGCCAGCCGTCGGCCGGCAGGGCGAAACAGCGCTGGAACGAGATCAGTACGGCGGTGTGGACGAGGATCATCTTGGCGCAGTCGACGACGTGGTCGAGCCATTCGCCGTCGGGGCCGCCCCGCCCGGTGAGCCGGGCGAGCTGCCCGTCGGCCGAGTCCAGGGCGAAGCCCACGACGAGCCCCAGCCAGACCAGGACCGCCAGCCCCCAGGTGGGCCTGGCCAGAGCCACGGCGGCGATGGACGCGAAGGTGAACGCGGCGCTCACCAAGGTGACCTGATTGGGTGTCATACCCAGCCGGAAGGCGGCTGCGGCGAAGATCCGGCCCGCCGGCCGGTTCACGTACCGCGAGTAGAGCGACACCCCCTTGGCCGTCTTCTGCGCCCCGCGCAGTTCACGCAGCACCGTTCCCGTGCTTTCCATACGCCCCCCAGCGTGTCGCCGTCGTCCGCGGCTCCGGCGGCGCGTCGACCTCTCCGCCGGAGCCGCATCATGGCACGCGCGGCCCGCCGCGCGGGGCGGATCACCGGGACCCGTGCGGCGGCGTTCCAGGCGGTGCGGGTCAGGCGGAGGCGGTGCGGCACTCCGGGTGGCCCCAGCCCTGGTCGTTCTTCGCGATCGTGTCCTTGGCCGCGTACGGCTTGCCGCAGTGGCACCGGCCCGCGTACCTGGCGCGGATGGTCGCGCCGCCCCGGGCCGTGCCACCCGCGCTCTTCGCGGCGCTCCTGGCCGTGCTCTTCGCCGCAGCGCCGGTCCGGCGCCCTTCGGAGGCGCGGGCGGCCACGGGCACCGGCAGGTCCGCCGAGCCCTGCGAGGTGCCTGCCGCGCGCTGCGCCACGGCCGCCTCGCTGCACGCCTGGTCGGCGAGGGCGTTCAGCGGGTCGCCGTCCACCTGGTGGGCGGGCACGTAGACGAAGTCCACCGACCGGCCGGTCAGCAGGGCGTCGATGCGGACCACCAGTTCCCGGTTGGCGACGGGCTTGCCCGCCGAGGTCTTCCAGCCGTTGCGCTTCCAGCCGCGCAGCCACTTGGTGACGGCGTTCATCGCGTACTGGGAATCCATCCGGACCTCAAGGGCCACACCGGGGTCGACGGACTCCAGCAGTTCCCGCAGCGCGGTGAGCTCGGCGACGTTGTTGGTGGCGGTGCCCAGCGGCCCCGCCTCCCACCTGAACGGCCTGCCCTCCGCGTCGGCCACCACATACGCCCAGGCCGCAGGCCCCGGATTACCCTTCGATGCCCCGTCACACGCGGCGATCATGCGCTCGTTCATACCCCAGATCATGCCAGCGCCGGGGACCCGCGAGTCCCGCCCGTGCCCACGGCCCGCTCCCGGAACCCACCTCACCTGGCACCTTCACGGTACGTAGCGCTTCGGGGTGCGACCGTCGCGGAGCGCTGGTTCTCTGAGGGGGCCCGCTCTTCCCTACCGTTCAAGGAGCGACGATGAGCGTTGCAGGAGAAACCGGCCGAGCCGATCAGATGCGCGAGAAGGCCAGGCACATGGCCGAGGCCGCGGAGCGCACCAAGGACCCGGAGCAGCGCCGACGGCTGCAGGAGAAGGCCCAGAAGCTCCAGGAGCGGAGCGAACAGCAGGCCGAGCGGGGCGGCAGCGACCTCCCCGTGTAGTACCGCTGCACGCGCGGTACCGCGTCACATGTACGTCCGGTGGACTGTCACCCTTCCATGAGTGGGTGGCAGTCCACCGAGTCGTTTCCGCAGCTGCCGGGACTGTCACGCCGCGTCCGGGCCACCGCGGGACGGAGTTCGATCACCACTTTCTACGATGGTCCCCTCCGCAGGGGCCGCCGGGTCCCCGCACGCGAGTCAGGGGCATCCATGAGCCGTCATCCCGTCACCGTGGTCACCGGCGGCAGCCGCGGGATCGGCGCGGCCGTCTGCGTACGTCTGGCGGCCGACGGCCACGACATCGCGCTGGGCTACCGCTCGGACGCGGCGGCCGCCGAGGCCGTGGCCGAATCCGTGCGGGCGACGGGCCGGCGCTGCGTCACGGTGCGCATGGACACGACCGACGAACCGGGTGTCGACCAGCTCTTCCAGGCGGCGGCCGAGGGGCTCGGCCCGGTCACCGGACTGGTCAACAACGCGGGCGTCGGCGGCCCGACGGGCCCGCTCGCGGACGCCGACGCGGCCGGGCTCCGGCGCGCCCTGGACGTCAACGTCATCGGGTACCTCCTGTGCGCGCGGCGGGCCGTGCGCGATATGAGCCGGACCGGTGGCGGGGCCATCGTGAACATGTCCTCGGCCGCCGCCACGCTCGGCGGCCCCGGCGAGTACGTCCACTACGCCGCCGCCAAGGCCGCGGTGGACACCATGACCATCGGCCTGTCCAAGGAGGTCGCCGCCGCCGGTATCCGGGTCAACGCGGTGTCGCCCGGCATCATCCGCACCGAGTTCCACGAGGACCCCGAGCGCCCGGACAAGGCCGCCGCCGGCATCCCGCTGGGCCGGCCCGGTCAGCCGGAGGAGGTCGCCGGAGCCGTCGCCTGGCTGCTCTCGGACGACGCCTCCTACGCCACCGGGGCGATCCTGCGGGTGGCGGGCGGACGCTGAATCCGGCGGTACGGTGCGGCGTGACCGATTCCGGCGGGCCTGCGCTGCTCTTCCTCGACGTCGACGGCCCGCTCCTGCCGTTCGGCCCAGCGACCGGGCCCGGCGGCATCCACCCCACGTATCCGGACGGCTTGCTTCCACCCGGGGCCGGGGCGCATCCGCTGCTCGCCAGGATCGATCCGGGACTCGGGCCCCGGCTGGCCGCGCTCGGCTGCGAGCTGGTGTGGGCGACGACCTGGACGCACGAGGCTAACGAGGTCGTCGCGCCGCGGCTCGGGCTGCCGCCGCTCCCCGTGGTGCTGTGGCCCGGTCCGTCGGCCGAGGACGAACGGGACGCGCGGGCCGGGCTGTACTGGAAGACCCGCACGCTCGTCGGCCGGGCCGCCGGGCGGGCCTTCGCGTGGGTCGACGACGAGATCGGGGACGCGGACCGGCGATGGGTGGCCGCACACCACGAGGGGCGGTCCCTGCTCCACCGCGTCGATCCCGGGCGCGGCCTCACCGACGCCGATTTCCGGCAGCTCGACGCCTGGCTGCGCACGGTGTGAGGCCGTGCGCCGGCCCCGGTACAGGGGTCACACCGGGGCTGCGCCGCGCACCAGCAGCAGTGCCACGTCGGCCGCCGCGACGACCACGGCGGCGGCGAGCGCGGCCTCGCGCCAGTACCGGCCGAGCACCAGCCCGGCCAGCGCGGCCGGCGCCGCCACCGCCAGGGTCAACGCTCCCCACCGGCCCGGCGGTCCGGCCGGTCCGAACGCCAGGACCGCCGAGGCCGCCAGCAGTGGCACCGGCAGCAGCAGCCGGGTGCCGGTGACACCCAGCCGGTGGGGCAGTCCGCACACCCCGCCCCGCAGGTCGTCCTCGATGTCGGGGAGCACATCGCCCAGATGGGCCGCGAGGCCGAGCAGCGCGCCGGCCGTGACGGCCCACCAGGCCGGGCCCGGGCTGCCGGGCAGGGTCAGGGCGGCCACCGCCGGCAGGGCGGCGAAGCCGATCGCGTAAGGGAGCCAGGACAGTGGCGTCGCCTTCAGCCGGAGGTTGTACGCCCAGGCCGCCGCCACCGCGGCCAGGTGCACCGTACCCGCGAGCAGTCCGCAGGCCAGCGAGAGCGGAACGCACAGCAGCGCGGCGGTGAACGCGGCCGTCCACACCGTGCGGCGGGTCACGGAGCCGTCGGCCACCGGCTTGCCGCGGCGCCCGGACGCGGCATCCCGCCGGGCGTCGAAGGCGTCGTTGCACCATCCCACCGAGAGCTGCCCGCTCAGCACCGCGGCGACGAGGAGGGCGAGGCGGACCCCGTCGAGCCCGACACCCACGCCCAGCGCGCCGGTCAGCATGCCGACCGCGACCACCGGGCCCGGGTGGCAGGAGCGGGCGAGCGCCGCCGCGCGGCGCGGCGGCCGGCCGGTCGCGGCGTACAGGCGCGGCGGGTCGGGGGTAGCCATCCGGTGATCGTAGGTACTCCGTGCCGGAGGGACATGGCAGCCACACGGGACGTTTGCGCCGTTTTGTCTCCTGAGTGGGGCAGGGTTGGGCCATGACGTCTCCGAATCAGGACCCGGGATGACCCGGATCGCCGCCGTTCACGGCACCCCGGCCCCGTACCGCCACACGCAGCGCGAGGTCACCGACATGGTGGCCCGCACCTGTCTGCCGCCCGGGACCGGCCGGCGGGTGCTGGACCGGCTGCACGAGAACGCCCGGGTGCGCACGCGGAACATGGTGCTGCCGCTGGAGCGGTACGCGGAGCTGGGCGGGTTCGGCGACGCCAACGACGTGTTCATCCGCGCGGCCGTGGACATGGGCGCGGACGCGCTGCGCGGGGCGCTGCGGACGGCGGGGCTGCGGCCCGAGGACGTGGACCTCCTCATGTTCACGTCCGTCACCGGGGTGGCCGCTCCTTCGGTCGACGCCCGGCTGGTGGGGCGGCTCGGGCTGCGCCCCGACGTGAAGCGGCTGCCGGTGTTCGGGCTCGGCTGCGTGGCCGGGGCCGCCGGGGTGGCCCGGCTGCACGACTATCTTCTCGGCCGCCCCGACGACGTGGCGGTACTGCTCTCGGTGGAACTGTGCTCGCTCACCTTCCAGCGCCACGACGCGTCGACGGCCAACCTGGTGGCGACCGCGCTCTTCGGCGACGGGGCGGCGGCCGTGGTGGCGCTCGGCGCGGGCCGGGCGGCCGGTGCCGGGCCGGAGGTGGTGGCGACCCGCAGCCGCATGTATCCGGACACCGAGCACGTGATGGGCTGGGACATTCGCGGTTCCGGCTTCAAGGTGCTCCTCGATCCGGCCGTCCCGGACGTCGTGCGCCGGTATCTCGCGGACGACGTGCGCGACTTCCTGGCGGAGCACGGGCTCAAACCGAAGGACGTGGCGCACTGGGTGTGCCACCCGGGCGGCCCGAAGGTCCTGGAGGCCGTGTCCGAGGTTCTCTCGCTCCCCGACGGCGCGCTCGACGTCACCTGGAATTCGCTGGCCGAGGTGGGGAACCTGTCCTCCGCCTCGGTGCTCCACGTACTGCGGGACACGCTGGAGCAGCGGCGGCCGGAGCCGGGTTCGCCGGGGCTGCTGCTGGCGATGGGACCGGGATTCTGCTGCGAACTGGTGCTGCTGCGCTGGTAGTCCGGAGGACACATGATCTGGTACACGGCGCTGGTGCTGGCCGTGGCGGGCGAACGGCTCGCCGAACTCTTCGTCGCACTCCGCAACACCCGCTGGGCGCTGGCCAGGGGCGGGGTCGAGACCGGCCGCGCCCACTACCCGGCGATGGTCGCGCTGCACACGGCCCTGCTGCTGGGCTGTCTCACGGAGGTCCGGCTGACGGACCCGCCGTTCGTGCCGTTGTTCGGCTGGGCGATGGTGGCGGTGGTGGTGGCTGCTCAGGGCCTGCGCTGGTGGTGCATCCGTACGCTCGGACACAGGTGGAACACCCGCGTGATCGTCGTTCCGGGGCTGCCGCTGGTGACCGGCGGGCCGTACGGGCTGCTGCGTCACCCGAACTACGTCGCCGTCGCCGCCGAGGGGCTCGCGCTGCCCCTCGTCCACGGCGCGTGGCTGACCGCGGCCCTCTTCACGGTGCTGAACGGGGCGCTCATGACCGTACGCGTGCGGTGCGAGGAGGCGGCCCTGACCGCCACGACGGCGGCGGACGTGCCGGCGTGATCGACGTGCTGGTGGCGGGCGGCGGTCCGGCGGGCCTGGCCGCGGCGATCCGGGCGGCCCGGCTCGGCCTGGAGACGGTCGTCGTCGAACCCCGCGCCTCGCCCATCGACAAGGCCTGCGGCGAGGGCATCATGCCCAGCGGCGTCACCGCACTGCAGGCCCTCGGCGTCGACGTGTCAGGGCACCGGCTCCGCGGCATCCGGTACGTGGAGGGGGCGCGCAGCGCGGCGGCGGTGTTCCGGGGGCGGACGGGGCTCGGCGTGCGGCGGACCGAGCTGCACGCCGCCCTGCACGGCCGGGCGGTGGAGCTCGGTGTCCGGATCGTGCCGGGCAAGGTCACCGGCGTGCGGCAGAGCGGGGACCGGGTCAGCGCGGGCGGACTGACGGCCCGTTGGCTGGTCGCCGCCGACGGGCTGCATTCGCCGCTCCGCCGCGAGCTGCGCCTGGACGGGCCGGGCCCGGCGGTGCGCAGGTACGGGCAGCGCCGGCACTACCGGCTCGCCCCGTGGACGGAGTTCGTGGAGGTCCACTGGTCCCGGCGCGGCGAGGCGTACGTGACGCCGCTCGGGGACGGCCTGGTGGGCGTGGCCGTGCTCAGCCGGGAACGGCGCTCCTACGAGGAGCACCTGACGGCGTTCCCCCGGCTGGCCGCCTCGCTCGCCGGCCTGGACGCGGGGCCCGTGCGCGGCGCCGGACCGCTGCGGCGGCGGGCGCTGGACCGGCGGGCCGGGCGCGTCCTGCTGGTCGGTGACGCGGCGGGCTATGTGGACGCGCTGACCGGCGAAGGGGTGGCGCTGGCCCTGGCGACAGCCGCGGCCGCGGTGGACTGCCTGGCGGCCGGCCGGCCGCAGGACTACCCGGCCCGGTGGCGGACGCTGACGAGACGTCACCGGTTCCTCACCGAGGGACTGCTGGCGGTCGCCCGGCATCCGGCGACGGCGCGTCTGATCGTCCCCGCCGCATACCGCGCGCCTGCGGTCTTCGGCGCCGCGGTGCACGCGCTGCAGTAGTCACGGACCCGGCGGGCGTTCCGGGCGTTCGAGTGCGCCGACAGCACGGTCAGCGGCGGGCCGCTGTGCCAGACTGCGGGACCGGACACCGGCGGGCCGGCGGCGGCAGCCCGAGAAGGAGTGGATCGCGATGGACGCAGGTCAACAGCCCACGGCTGCCTCGTTGTTCGATGCCATCGGCGCCGAGTACGAGCAGGCGTTCGCCGGATCGGCCGCCCACCGGGCCTCGCTGGAAATACTGCTGGAGCACCTGGCACCGCACAGCCGGGTACTGGACGTCGGCAGCGGCACCGGACGGCCGACCGCGCAGGTCCTCACCGACGCCGGTCATGTGGTGCTCGGGGTCGATGTCTCGGCGGTCATGGTGGGCATCGCGTCCCGGCAGGTGCCCCGGGCCGCGTTCCGCTGTGCCGATATCCGCGAACTGCCCCTGGAGGACGGGAGTCTCGACGCCGCGTGTGTGTACTTCTCGCTCCTGCAGATGTCGCGCGCCGAACAGGCGGCGGTACTGGACCGGCTCGGGCGGGCGTTGCGGAGCGGCGGTCACCTGGCAGTCGCGACGGTGCCGTTGGACCTGGAGGACGTGAGCGGTGAGTTCATGGGGCGGCCGGCGCGGGTGACCAGCTTCGGACCTGCGGAGTTCACCGCGCTGGTGGCCGGGGCCGGATTCGCGGTCCTGTCGGAAACCAGCAGCGTGTTCACTCCGGCCCATCCGGCGGCAGTGCCCGAACCGCACCTGTTCCTGCTCGCCCGGCGCGACTGACGGCGCCCGGGGCGGGCTCGCACGGGACCGGCGCGCCGTGTGCCACCCGGCAGGGCTTCGCCGGGAGGCACACGGCTCCTTGATCGCCGCAGGGGCGGCTGATCTAGGCTGGCCGGCATGACTGACAGCCGACCGATCATCTGGCCGACCGCCCCGATAGCGACCGAGCGGCTCGTCCTGCGGCAGTCCGGGCCCCAGGACCGCGCGATGACCATCGAGCTGAACGCCTCACCGGAGGTGACCGCGTACCTCGGTGGCCCACAGCCGCGTGAGGAGCTCGAACGCAAGGTGCCCGAAGTGCCCGGCCGGCGGCCCGGCTTCTTCGTGGCCGAGCTCGACGGCGCGGCGATCGGCACGATTTCGCTCGATCCGCACGACGAGCGCCCGGGGCACATCCGTCCGGACATCGGGAACACCGAGCTCGCCTACCTCTTCCTGCCCCGGGTCTGGGGTCAGGGGTATGCCGCCGAGGCCTGCGCGGCGGCACTCGCCTGGTTCGCCGGCGAGCTGCCCGGCGAGGCGGTGGTGCTCCGCACCCAGACCGCCAACGAGGCCTCGATGCGTCTCGCGGCAAGGGTGGGGTTCACCGAGGTGGAGCGGTTCCAGGACTACGGTGCCGAGCAGTGGTTCGGCGTGTGGACCCCGGCACAACGACCCGGCACGCCGGGCCCGTTCACCCCCGGGTCCTGATCGGGTCCTGCCCTTGAGGAATCGGGCGCCGCACAGCTCCTGAACCTCAGGCGTGCCCGGCGGACGGGGCGTCGAAGTAGTGCCCCTTGCCGAGGTCGTCGAGGAGCCCGGGGTGGGTCGGCTGCCACCCGAGCAGCTCGCGGGTCAGGGCGCTCGACGCCGGACCATCCATGCCCAGGGCGCCGCCGAGCCAGCCGAAGTGCTCGGCCGCGCCCTCCGCCGGGACGGCGGTCACGGGGAGACCGAGACCGCGTCCGATCACCTCGGCGACCTCGCGGATCGGGACCCCCTCATCAGCGGTCGCGTGCAGCGCCGATCCCGCCGGGGCCTGCTCCAGCGCCAGGCGGAAGAGGCGTGCGGCATCGAACCGGGCCACGGCCGGCCAGCGGTTGGAGCCGTCACCGACATAGGCGGAGACCCCCTTGTCACGGGCGACCCCGACAACGGAGGCGATGAAGCCGTTGTCCCCGTCACCGTGCACCGTCGGGGGAAGCCGGACCACGGATGAGCGGACGCCTCGGGAGGCGAAGGAGAGCGTCAGCTGGGCATTGGCCAGCCGGGCCCTCGCCCCCTCGAACGGCACCTCCCAGCCGGGGGCGAGCCCGTCCCGCTCCGTCGCGACCCGCCCCGGCGCGAGGCCCAGCGTCCCGGACGCGATGACGAAGGGCCGGTCCGAGCCCGCGAGCACCTCACCGAACGCCTCGATCGCCGCACGGTCCGCTTCGGCGGCCCCCTGGAAGTTCCCCGAGAAGGCTATGTCGTGCTTGAACGCCAGGTGGATCACTCCGTCCGCGCCTTCGGCGGCGCTCCGCAGCTCGTCGAGATCGTCGAGGCTGCCACGCCGCACCTCGGCCCCTGCCGCTTCGAGCGCGGCCGCCGAGGCGGCCGAGCGGGCGAGCCCGACGACCTGGTGGCCCGCGCCGATGAGCTCGGGAACGACGGCGGAACCGATCCAGCCCGACGCTCCGGTAACGAAAACGCGCATGGGAACCTCCCGGATATACCGACCGTCCACGCCTCAGGAGAACGACGGACAGTCGATGTCAGCAACTGTCATCACAGTACACCTGATGGCAGTCACTGTCATCGCATAGAATCACCGCTATGGGCAGATGGGAGCCGAACGCGCGCGGCAGGCTGGAAGAGGCCGCGATGGATCTCTACAGCGAGCGCGGGTTCGAACAGACGACCGTGACGGAGATCGCCAGACGGGCGGGGCTCACCGAGCGGACGTTCTTCAGGCACTTCAGCGACAAGCGCGAAGTGCTGTTCGCGGGCTCGTCCGCGCTGCAGGGACTCTTCGTGGACACGCTCACGGAGGTGCCCGATTCGGCGGCTCCGATCGACGCCGTGGCCGCGGCGCTCGACGCGGCGGCGGCCGTCTTCCAGGACCGTCACGCATACGCGCGGCAACGCCAGATGATCATCGCCGCCAATGCCGATCTGCAGGAACGCGAACTGATCAAGCTCGCGAGGCTCTCCGCGGCGATCTCCGACACCTTGCGCCGGCGCGGTGTCCCGGAACCGGCGGCGAGCCTTGCCGCCGAGGCGGGGATCGCCGTCTTCAAGGTGACGTTCGAGCGCTGGATCGCGGCAACCGGCTCCCCGGACATGTCGCGGCTCATCCGGGAGTCGCTCGACGAGCTCAAGGCCGTGACAGCGGGCGCCTAAGGGCTGTCCCGTAATCCCTGGCGGGCGCACGACGACAGCTACGGCACCTCGCTGCGTTGTCGAAACGCCCGAATACATCCAGTATGCGGACGCTCCTCCGCCTTGCGATGCACCGCATCTGACGCCGCGCGCTGATCCACCAGGGATTACGGGACAGCCCTTAGGATCTTTCGTTTGGATCAGGCCGGATCAGGGAGCGGTGTCCGGTGCGTGCGGCTGCAAGGCGGAGGAGGGAGTGAACGCGGAGCATTGGCGACCGACGACAACGCCGCAGATGTGCGTGCCGGACACCGCGAGCCCGGCATGATCCAAACGAGAGGCTCTGACCCCGCGCCACCCCTGCACGGCATCCCGGGCGGGCGCCGAGATGCCGAACCGCATATCAGCGCATACCTTCCACTTGGCTCATGTTCGCGCTTCGGGAGGTGCTGATGCGGAAGGCAGGCCGCACTCCGCGCCGGGTGCTCGGCGGCGCCGCCCCGAGGCCGGGCGGGACGCCTGCCCGTGCCGCGCCCGCAGGCCTGCTCGCCGCCGCACTCCTGCTCACGGCGACGGCGGCGTCCCCGTCGTACGCCGCGTCACCACCGAGCGGGTCACCGTCGATCGGGTCAGCACCGCCCTGGGCAGGCTCGCTCAGGTCTCAACCGCCGTCGACCGGTACGGACCAGCTCTACCGGTACGGCTACTCGCTGGGCTTCCACCCCTTCACCAGCCCCCACGACGTACGCGAGCAGCTCACCGGCAACTTCTGGCTGTTTCCGGTGAGCGGTGACTGCCCGGCCGTGATCCACCCGGCCGACGCATGCGATCTGCTGGGCGGAAACCCGGTCCGGGTGGAGGCGATCGGGTACGACAGCCTCCAGATCGCGACGCTTCCCGGCCACAGCCTCGGCGAGGGGATGCACATCCGGTTCACGTTCGCCCGCAGTCTCGGCCTGCACTGCCTGGTCGTCAGCGCCTGGCAGGACCGGCCGACCCCGTGCAGCGAGCGGACGCTGTGCAGCGCGGCGAGCCGCGCTGGTGCCTGGGCCCTGTGGCGCGTCCTCTCCGAGACCCTGACCGTGTCCGCCTACGCGGCCTGACCCGGCCGGGGCGGACAGGGACCGCCTCAGGCGTGGAAGCCGTTGCACACGACGGGGGTGTACTCCTTGGGCCCTCCGTCGACGCGGTAGATCATCACCGTCCAGTCACCCCGGTCGTCTCCCACCGGGATCGCGTCGAGGGTCTTCGCACCGAAGTGCGCCCGGAAGTCGTCCGGGTACGTGAGGCTGACGGCTCCGCCGGAGGACCAGTGGGAGTAGATATCGACCGGCTTGCTGGTGAAGCCGATGCCCTTTGCCCCGGACGCGAGCGGCCGCCCGGTGGCGCGGTCGGTCTCGTGCGGGGGCCGCACGCCAACCGACACGTAGTAGGGCGCGGGCCGCTCCCCCTTGCCCGCGTCCTCGAACCGCATCGACACCGAGGCGGTGTCGGAGCCGGAGGTGTGCGAGACGGTGGACATGAGGCCGGACGGCGGAAAGGACTCGGGAACGCGGTCCGGAACGCAGCGGCCGCTGCCCAGGGCGGCCTGTCCGGGATCGTCCGACAGGGTCCAGCGGTCCTTCGGGACACGGTCGTTCTCGATGTGGCCAGGTGGGCCCGCCGTCCTGTCAGCGGTTGCCGAACGGCCAGCGGCCGGCCGGCTCGACACGGTGGCACCGGGCTCGGCCGAGGCATCGGAACCCTTGCCGTCCGTCTCCGGAAGCAGCCAGACCGTCAGCGGCACCGCGATCGCCACCGCGCACACGGCGACCCAGATCTTCCCCCACCGTGCGCTGCCCCGGCCCGGACTGCCGGACGGCCCCGCGTCGGCCGTCGCGGGCGCCGCCACCGGCTGATCGGCCGGCTCACGCTCCGCACGCCGCGTCGGGGTGGTGGCGTCGCCGGCCGGCACCGTTTCCGGCTCCGCCCGCCCACCGGGCGCCATGGGCGGCGTGATCTCGTCCCCCGGTACGAGGCCGGGCCCGGCGGCCCGGACGAGCCTGCCGTAGTGGGCGTCCGAGGCCAGCGGCGAGTCCACCCCGCACAGCGCGATCACGACGGCGGGCCCCGGCCGCTCCGCCGGATCCTTGTCGACGCACATGCGGATCAGCGCGGCCAGGTCCGGCCGCACGCCCGCCAGGTCGATCTCCTCGTGCACGCTCCGGTAACTGATTGAGGCGGCGTCGCCCGTGCCGTACGGGGGCCGGCCGGTCGCCGTGTACGCGAGCGTCGCACCCAGTGCGAAGACATCCGCCGCCGGACCCGCCTCGTTGCCCAGCAGCACCTCGGGGGCCGTGTATCCAGGTGTCCCCGAGGCCATCCCTTCCCGGGTGAGGACCGACTGATCGATCGCCCGTGCGATCCCGAAGTCGATCAGCTGCGGTCCCTGCGGGGACAGGATGACGTTGTGCGGTTTCAGGTCCCGGTGCGTGACTCCGTGTACGTGGACCGCTGCCAGCCCCTCGGCCAGCGCGGCCAGCAGCCGCAGCGCGCTGTCCGGCGGGAAGGGGCCGCCCGCGCCGACGGCGGCGCGCAGTGTGGGCCCCGGCACGTACTCCGTGGCGAGCCAGTACGGGGACGTGCCGAGCGACGCCTCGATCAACTGGGCGGTGTACACGCTGCGCACGGTCTCGACGGTCGCGGCCTCGCGCCGGAACCGGGCCAGTACCTCGGGGTGATCGCTGATCTCGTCCCGGATGACCTTGACCGCCACCAGCCGGCCACCGGGCGACCGGGCGAGATACACCTGCCCCATGCCGCCCGCGCCGAGACGGGCGAGCAACTGGTAGGCGCCTATTCGCGCGGGGTCCTGGGGCCTCAGTGCGTCCACGGCCCGACTGTGCCACATCCGCACCCGCCGGACCACAACTCCCGCCCGGACGACCGGGGTCGGCGCACCGGCCTGCGGCCCCGCCGGATTCCTGCCGGTGACCCGGACCGGCGGCGGCCGTTCGGAGCCCCGCCCGGCCCGTCGCGTTCAGGGCGAGTCGGTGGCCTCGAACCAGGTCGGTCCGTCGTTGAGCGACTGCTTGATGCGCAGGAGCGCGAACTCCTCCAGCGGCGGCAGCGAGTCGACCCCGAACCAGGCCACCTCCAGCGACTCGTCGTCATTGACGCGGGCCTCGCCGCCGGTGGCCCGGCAGCGGAAGGTGATGTCCAGGTACTGGCACCGGTCGCCGTTCTCGTACTGTATGGCCGGCAGTGCCTGGGTCAGCACCACGCGTTCCGCGACGCAGTGCACGGCCGTCTCCTCGTGCACCTCGCGTTCCGCCGTCGCCGCCGGCTGCTCCCCCGGCTCGGCGATGCCGCCGATGATCGACCAGTTCCCGGTGTCCGCGCGCCGTCCGAGCAGCACTCTGCCCTCCTCGTCGAAGACGACGGCGCTGACGCCGGGCAGTAGGAGCAGCTGTTGACCCGCGGTGGCGCGAATCTCTCGGATGAAGTCAGGAGTTGCCATGACATGACCCTACGCGGCGTGCTGAGCCGTTCAGCGGCTGCGCCGTGCCCGAAGCGCCCGCGTGCCGACCCAGCCGAGGCCGATGACCGCGAGCAGCGAGAGCACCCCTTCGGGCAGCGGTCCCATCCTGGTCGCGGGAGTCAGCGAGGACCGCAGCGGCACCTCTTCGACCAGCGCGTCCGGGGTGAACATCTTCGTCTTGCGGACGACGGTGCCGTCCGGGCGGATGACCGCGCTGACGCCGCTGGTGACGGGGACGACGACGGACCTGCTGTGCTCCACCGCGCGCACCCGGGACATGGCCAGCTGCTGGTAGGTCATCTCGCTGCGGCCGAAGGTGGCGTTGTTACTGGGGACGGCGATCATCTGGGCGCCGTGCTCGACCGTGTCGCGCACGGCGTCGTCGAACGCGGCCTCGTAGCAGGTGACGAGCCCGACGTAGGTGCCGGACAGGTCGAAGACGCCGACCTTCTTGCCGGGACCGAAGTCGCGCTGCACCCGGTCCACGTCCGAGCTGAAGACGCGCACGAAGGAACGCATCGGCATGTACTCGCCGAACGGCTGGATGTGGCGCTTGTCGTACGTGGCCACCGGGCCCTTGTCCGGGTCCCACTGGATGAGGGTGTTGCGCAGCTTGCCGGTGTCGGGCTCGACGACCGCGCCGACGACGGTCGGCACCCCGATGGCCTTCACCGCGTCGTCGATCACGATCTTCGCGTCGGCGTTGCGGTAGGGGTCGAGGTCGGAGGAGTTCTCCGGCCACAGGACGAAGTCGGGCTGCGGCACCTTGCCCGCCTTCACGTCCCGGGCGAGCTGCTCCGTACGGTTGGCGTGGTTGTCCAGGACGGCGCGGCGCTGGGAGTTGAAGTCGAGGCCGAGCCGGGGCACGTTGCCCTGGACCGCGGCGACGGTCGCGGTGCCGTCCTCGGCCGAGTCGTCCACCAGCGGCAGCGACGCGAGTGCGGCGGCGACCGGGAGCAGGACGGCCGCCGCGGTCACCCCGGCGGCCAGACGGGGCAGTTCCCCGGTGGCGCGGCGGAGACGGAAGCGGCGGACCGCCTCGAAGAGTCCGAAGCCGCACAGCACCACGGCGAAGGAGAGCAGCGGGGTGCCGCCGAGCGCGGCGAGCGGCAGGAACACGCTGTCCGCCTGACCGAAGGCGATCCTGCCCCAGGGGAAGCCGCCGAACGGCACCCTGGCCCGTACCGCCTCGTCCAGGGCCCAGACCGCGGCCGCCCAGAACGGCCAGCCTGCGAGCCGGGACACGGCGGAGATGCCGATGCAGCCCACCGCGATGAACAGTGCCTCGGCGGCAGCCAGGGCCAGCCACGGCACCGGGCCGACCTCTTCTCCCGTCCAGTGCAGCAACGGCAGCATGAAGCCCAGCCCGGCGAGCAGACCGAGGCCGAACGCGGCCCGGAGCCTGCGCTCGAACAGCACCCAGCCGAGCAGTGCGAAACCGGGCAGAACCAGCCACCACAGGGGCCGGGGCGGGAAGCTCGCGTACAGCATCAGCCCGGAGAGCAGGGCTGCGCCGGGACGGACGAGCCGAGGCAGCAGGCGCCTGGCTCGATGGACGGAGGCGGGCTTCTGCGGGTCGCCGACCGGGGCGATGGTGGTGCTCACCCGGCGGAGTCTACGGTGGCGGGCTGTGCGCCCCGCAGCCCTGTCCCGATGGCGGAATCCCTACCGCCGGATCGTTTCTCCGTATCTTCCGCACATATGCCTGTTGATGCCGACAACCTGTGCCGCAGTCCCTCGCCGACCCGGCCGGTTCCGGCCATCGCGCCCGGGACCGTCACAGGCCGGGGGACGGACGTGATGACCTCATCCACGGAACGGGAGCCGGCGGGCGGCAACGCGTCCGACGCCGCCGGTGCGGTGATTCTCGCCGCCTGCGCGATCTGGTCCCTGATCAGCGCGGCGGGCCGGGAGACCCGGCCGGAGGGGGTGCTGCTGGCGCTCCTCGCGGTGGCGGCGGGTTTCGCCTGCGGGCGCATCTGCGGAACGCTGCTGCCGGTGGCCACCGCGACGGTCGCCGCGCCGGCCGCCCTCGCCATGGCGTTCGTCTGGCGTGACGGGGTGCCCGGTGCCACGGCCACGACGGACACCGCGCCCGGCTGCACCGGGGCGGCGGCCGGGCTGCTGGTGCTCGCGGCCGGCGCGGCCTGTTGCGCTGCGGCGGCGGCCGGCCGGGAGTCCCTGCGGTTCACCCTGCGGCTGCTGGCCCTGGGCACGGCCTGCGCCTCGCTCGGACTCGGCTCGGCCGCGGGGTGCGCGGCCGCGCTCGGGGTGCTGCTGTGCTCGGTCGCCGCGTCGGGGGTCCGGCGGCGGCTGCCCGCTCTCGTCGGGCTCGCCCTGGCCGCCGGTCTGGTCACCGCCGTCCCCTGGGCGGTGGCCCGGGGCGTGCTGCCGGACGGGCTGACCACCTCCCTTGAGGCCGGCTCACCGGAAACCGGGTGCGGCTCTGGCAGGACGCCGCGCAACTGGCCGGGCAGCACCCGCTGCGCGGCATCGGCCCCGGCCGCTTCGCCGAGCTGAGCGCCACCGCGCAGCAGACCCTCCACTCCGACGGCAAGTCGCACTCGGCTCGGCCCCCTTGCAGTAGGCGGCCGAGCAGGGTGTGGTGGGGATGCTGCTGCTGGGGGCCGCGTTCGGCCGGCTGCTGTACGTGCTGTGGCGCTCGCCGCGCGGCACCCCGGTCGTGCTGACCGCCGGCGCCGCGCTCACCGCGCCGGCGGTGCTGGCCGGATTCGGCAACGCGCTGAGCTTCACGCCGGTGACGGCCGGGGCCGGTCTGCTGGCCGGGCCGGCGTCGGCCAGGCGGCCCATCGGAGACGGCGGCTGAGGCCGCGTCCCGCATGGCCGGTGCGGGCGCTTGGGGCCGTGCGGTGCTTGAGGCCGGTGCGCTCTCCTTGGGGCCGGTGCGGTGCTTGGGGGCTCCGGTGTTTCAGGCGCCGGCCGGGGCGCCGGTGGCCGGCAGGTGCAGCCGGTCGCGGATGAAGCGGACCCCCGCCTCGGCGTCGTCCACCGTCACCGTGAAGGTCCTGCCGTCGCCGAGCCGGAGCACCAGGCCCTCGCCGCGTCGGACGACCACGGCGGTGCCCTGCTCGGGGCGCCAGCGGTAGCCCCAGCCGCCCCACTGGCGCGGGGTGACCCGGGGCGCGAACTCCGCGCCCACCACGTGGGTGAGCAGGATCCGGCGGCGCGGCAGTCCCATGTGGCCGCAGCGCACTTCGAGGGCGTCGCCGTCGACCCTGACGGCCACGTTCACGAAGGCGAGGGTGCCGAAGAGCATCAGCAGTCCGGCCGCCATGCAGCCGATCACCGACATCAGCAGCGGTGCGATACCGGAGGTCCAGGTGGAACTGACGGCGAGCTGGATGCCGAGCGCCAGGCAGGCGGCGCCCGCAGCGGCGAGCACCCACTGGGTCCGGTTGGTGGCCCGGCCCGTCCAGACCGCCGGGGGGGAGTCGGCTCCGGTGTGCCTCGGTTCTCGGGGATGGTCCCTCATGCCAAGCAGCGTACTGAAGAAACCGCGCGGCGGAACGGGTCCGGCGGCCCCGGCCGGGTCGCCCTGGGGTCAGCGAGCGGGCGTGGCCGCCATGAGGCGACGCCCCTCCGGGTAGGCCAGAGCGGCTTCGGGCATCTCGGACACCTGGCCGCCGAGGAGCACCACAAGACCGGTGCCCGGTTCGGCCGACGGAGCGGGTTGGGCCCCGATCCGGCGCAGCGCCTGGGCCGCGACGGCCCCGGCGGAGGGGTACAGGGCCACGGCGGGCCGGCCGGGCTGCCGCACGGCGTCGCGGATGCGCTCGGCGACCAGCTCGTAGTGGGTGCAGCCGAGCACGATGGCCCGGACATCGGGCGGGGTGAGCGCGGCGGCCGCGGCGATGGCCTGGTCGATGCCCTCCTCGTCCGCGTACTGCACGGCGTCGGCGAGCCCGGGGCAGGGGACCTCGGTGACGGCGGCGGAGCCGGCGAAGTCCCTGATGAGTCCTCGCTGGTACGGGCTGCCGGTGGTCGACGGGGTGGCCCAGATGGCGAACGGTCCGCCCGCGGCCGCGGCGGGCTTGATCGCGGGCACGGTCCCGATGACCGGCAGGCCGGGTTCGAGCTCCGCCCGCAGCGCCGCCAGGGCGCGTACGGAGGCGGTGTTGCAGGCGACGATCAGCGCGTCCGGGCGGTGGGCGGCGGCCGCGCGGGCCACTGCGAGCGCGTGCTCCGTCACGTACTCGGGGGTGCGCGGGCCCCAGGGCATGCTCGCGGGGTCCGAGGAGAGCACCAGATCGGCGTCCGGCCGCAGCCGGCGTACTTCTTCTGCGGCGGCGAGCAGGCCGATTCCGGAGTCCATGAGCGCGATCTTCACCCGGTCACCATAGTCGACCACCCTTGCGGTCCCGGCTCAGTGGGGCAGACTTCGGCCAATGACCGCCATTGTCTGGATCGCCGTGGGTTCCCTCGCCGCGTGGGTGTGGCTGCTGCTGGGGCAGGGCTTCTTCTGGCGGACGGACCAGCGGCTTCCGGACCGCACGGAACCCGGGGACTGGCCGTCCGTCGCGATCGTCGTCCCGGCACGGGACGAGGCCGACATGCTCCCGGTGAGCCTGCCGTCGCTGATGGCGCAGGACTATCCGGGGCCGGCCGAGATCTTCCTGGTCGACGACTGCAGCGAGGACGGCACCGGGGAGGTGGCCCGTGCGCTGGCCGTACGGCACGGCGGGCTCCGGGTGACCGTGGTGTCTCCCGGGCAACTCCGGGCGGGCTGGACGGGCAAGCTGTGGGCCGTACGGCACGGGATGGCGGTGGCACGGGCCAGGGAGCCGGAGTACCTGCTGCTCACGGACGCCGATATCGCGCACGAGCCGGACAGTCTGCGGGAGCTGGTGGCGGCCGCCGGGGCGGGCGGGTTCGATCTGGTGTCGCAGATGGCACGGCTGCGGGTCCAGAGCACCTGGGAGCGGCTCGTCGTACCGGCCTTCGTCTACTTCTTCTCGCAGCTCTACCCGTTCCGCCGGGTGAACCGGGCGGGCGCGCGGACCGCGGCGGCCGCGGGCGGCTGCGTACTGCTGCGGACCGAGGCCGCCGTCCGGGCGCGGGTGCCGGAGTCGATCCGGCAGGCGGTGATCGACGATGTGTCGCTGGCCCGTGCGGTGCGGGACAGCGGCGGCCGGATCTGGCTGGGGCTCGCGGACCGGGTGGACAGTGTGCGGCCGTACCCGTGCCTCACCGACCTGTGGCGGATGATCTCCCGGAGCGCATACGCCCAGCTGCGGCACAACCCGCTGCTCCTGCTCGGGACGGTGCTGGGGCTCGCGCTCGTCTACCTCGCGCCGCCGGTGACGCTCGTGGCGGGGCTGCTGGGCGGCAACGGTGCGGCCGCCTGGGCGGGCGGCGTGGCCTGGGTCGTGATGGCCGCGACGTACATGCCGATGCTGGGGTACTACCGGCAGTCCCTGTGGCTGGCTCCGCTGCTGCCGTTCACCGCGCTGCTGTACCTGCTGATGACGGTCGATTCGGCCGTCCAGCACTACCGGGGCCGCGGTGCGGCCTGGAAGGGGCGTACGTACGCGCGCCCCGAGGCCGCACCGGACCGGTGACCGCGGGCGGGCTCATTTGCGGCCGGGGGTCCAGTTCATGCCCCAGCCGTAGGCCTGGTCGATGGTGCGCTGCGGGCTCACCCCGCGCTGCGGCACCAGGTATCGGGCCTCCCGCTGCACGGTGAAGTCGCCCCCGTCGTTACTGATGAGCGCGAGCGCGCAGACCGTGGACGGGACGGTGCACTCGTCGAGCGAGAAGTCGATCGCGGCGCCGTGCTGGGGCTGGAGGGTCACCGTCGCGTGCAGATCGGCGAAGCTCCGGGCCCCCTCGTAGATGGTGACGAAGATCAGGATGCGGCGGATCCTGGACTTCTGGTCGAGGTTGACGGTCAGGTTCTCGCCGCAGGACACGGCGCCCGTCCGGTCGTCACCGTCGAGGTGGATGTAGGGCGCCTGCTGGAGGGCCCCGAAGGCGTTTCCGAGTGCCTGCACCACGCCCTTGCGTCCGTCGGTCAGCTCGTAGAGCGCGCAGAGATCGAGATCGAGGTCCGCGTGGTTCGCGACGGCCCGGCCGAGCTTGCTCCCCCACCCCTTGAACTGCTTGCGCACCTCCCAGTTGAGATTGACGCGCATGGACCCCGAGGTACCGCCCTGCTTGGCGAGCGAGACCGACGGCGCTTCCTTGGTGAGCGTCACCTTGGTGAGGCGGACGGGCTGGGTGACCGGCGGGGCGGGAGGCGCGGGCGGGACCGGAGGCGCGGGCGGGGCGGCGGCCGGCTGGGAATGCGGTGCCTGAGGGGTCGACGGCTGCGGCGGCGGCACCGAGTCAACCCGTGCTGCCGGATTGGGCTGCTGGGGCTGCGGGGGCGTCTGAGGCTGAGGTGCCTGCTGCGGTTGCTGTGCCTGCTGCGGTTCATCGACGGAGATCCCGAAGTCCGTGGCGAGGCCTTCGAGTCCGGTCCCGTACCCCTGGCCCACGGCCCGGAACTTCCAGGCGCCCTGGCGCCGGTAGAGCTCACCGAGGATGAACGCGGTCTCGACCGTGGCGTCGGCGCTGTCGAACCGCGCCAGTTCGGAGCCGTTCGCCGTGTCCGTGATCCGTACGTACAGCCCCGTCACCCGGCCGAACGTGCCGCCGTCCGCCGAGGCGGCCAGCACGATGCGCTCCACGGCGGGCTCCACCCGTGCCAGATCGACGGCCAGGCTGTCGGTGGTCGACGCGCCGCTGACTTGCTTGCCCTCGTGACGCACCGCACCGGACGCGTGGGCCGGCTGGTTGTAGAAGACGAAGTCCGCGTCGCTGCGGACCTTGCCCGAGCCGAGGAGAAGGAGCGCCGAGGCGTCCACGTCCGGCGTACCGGGAGCGGTGTGCCAGCCCAGTTCGACGCGCACGGCCTGCGCCGCCACTGGAACATTCGTTCCCTTTAGCATGGTCATGCTCGCCCCCATCGTGAGTCCGGCTGCCGAGACCTTTTCCGGTCAACCTAATGCCTTGTGCGGCGGGGCCTCCAGCTTCAGCCTCGGGAGCCGCGTGGCCCGCGCGCCGGAGGGGTCGGCGGCGGCCAGGGGGTGCTGTCAGAACTGATCCACTCGTGAAGACACTTGATCCACGTCGCCCGATTCCGGACCACCACCGCGTCCGGCAGTCATGCCGCCTCTCCCGGTCTTCCAGTCCGGGCCAACACCCGTCGCGCCTGTACCGTCCACGCCGGTCACGCCGGGGCACCGCTGCCGAGAGGGAGATGCCCGCGCCGGGTGCCGACCGAGGGCATCGGCATCAACAACCGGGGCGAGGTGGCGTTCTACGCCATGGACACGGAGAACGGCGGCTCGAACAAGGTCGTCCCGGCGAAGCTGCCCGGCTGATCACTCCCGCCAACTCCGCCCGATCACTGGGGAGGTTGCGCGAACCGGCAGCCTCCCCACGGCCCTCCCCCTGGTCCTCGGGGGCGCGGGCCGGGCCAGCTGGCCCGATGCCTCCGCGCCGCAAAATTGGTCTAATCCAAATTCCTCCGACTGTCTGCCGCACCTCTTGACGGGCACATTGGTCCAGTCCAATCTCTTGGACGTGCCGCTAGATGTGGCATGAACACATCCCCTGGTGCGGTCCGTCCCCCACGGAGGTTGCATGATGCCCGCAAACCCACCCGGCCCCGGAGTTGCGGCGGTCCGCGGCCCGGCGCGACGCACCGTCCTGCGCCACAGCGCCCTGGCGGTGGCCGCCGTCCTCGTCGCCTCGGCCGCGGCGCTCGCCGCCGTGCCGGGTTCCGCTGCCGCGACGGACGCCGAACTGCTCAACAACCCCGGCTTCGAAACCGCGTCCCTGGACGGGTGGACGTGCGCCGCCGGTGCCGTCTCCGCCGCTCCCGCGCACAGCGGCTCGGGCGCGCTGGCCGCCACCACCACGGCCTCGGACACCGGCCGGTGCAGCCAGACGGTGACCGTGCGGCCGAAGACGACGTACAGCCTCGCCGGCTGGGTCCAGGGCAGCTACGTGTACCTGGGCGCGACCGGCACGGGTGTCGACGCGAGCGTCTGGGCGCCGGACGCCGCCTCATGGAAGCGGCTGTCCACCACCTTCACCACCGGCGCCGGCACCACATCGGTGACCGTCTACACCCATGGCTGGTACGGCCAGGGCACCTACCACGCGGACGACCTCACCCTGACCGGCCCCACCGGTGACCCCACCGAGCCGCCGACCACTCCCCCGACCACCCCGCCGACGACCCCTCCGCCGACCACCGACCCGAACGGCCCCACCGGCGACGGCAAGGTCAGCACCCCCACCGGCCTGGTCTCGACGAAGGTCACGGGGAACGCTGTCGTACTGAAGTGGAACAGGTCGACGGACTCCTCGCAGAACGGCGACGTACCCGCGTACAAGGTCTACGCCAAGGGCGTGATCGCCGCCACGTCCATGGGCACCACCGTCGCCGTCAGCTCCCTCCGGCCGCGCACCTCCTACACCTTCACCGTGCAGGGCTACGACCGGGCCGGCCACGCCTCGGGCCAGTCCGGGCCCGTCACCGTGACGACCGGCGACGCACCGGCCGCGAAGCCGTACGCCTCCGCCTACTTCGACCAGTGGGGGATCTACGAGAACGCGTACTACCCGAAGCAGATCGGCACCAGCGGTGCGGCGGCCGGGCTCGATGTGGTGACGTACGCCTTCGAGAACGTCCATCCCACGACGCACAAGTGCTTCGAGGCCATCAAGGCGTCGGACGCGGGCAACGAGGACAATCCCAACGCGGGCGACGGCGCCGGTGATGCCTACGCCGACTACCAGGCCGACGTGGCGGCGGGCGACAGCGTGGACGGCACGGCCGACGTCTACGAGCAGCCGCTCAAGGGCAACTTCAACCAGCTGCGCGCCCTCAAGGCCAAGTACCCCAATCTGCGGCTGACCGTGTCACTGGGCGGCTGGACCTACTCCAAGTACTTCTCCGACGCCGCCGCCACCGACGCGTCCCGGAAGGCGTACGTCTCCTCCTGCATCGACATGTTCATGAAGGGCAACCTGCCGAAGAACGTCCAGGGCGACCCGTCCGGCGGCGTGGCCTCGGCGGCCGGCGTCTTCGACGGCATCGACATCGACTGGGAATACCCGGGATCGGCCGGGGGCCACACCGGCAACCACCACGCCGACGCGGACAAGGCCAACTTCACCCTGCTCCTCAAGGAGTTCCGCACCCAGCTCGACGCGTACGGCGCGACGGTCGGCAAGAAGTTCCTGCTGACGGCGGCGCTGCCCAGCGGGCAGGACAAGATCAAGTACCTGGAGACGGACAAGATCGGCGCCTATCTGGACTACGCCGACGTCATGACGTACGACATGCACGGCTCCTGGGACGCGACCGGGCCCACCAACCACCAGGACCCGCTGCACGACAGCCCCGCCGACCCGACCGCCCCGATCGAACCGGGCAGTGCCAAGTACAACCTCGACACGGCGGTCACCGCCTACACCGAGGGACTGCCCGAGTACGGCATCAGCGGCGGATTCCCCGCCTCGAAGCTGGTGCTCGGTGTGCCGTTCTACTGGCGCGGCTGGACCGGTGTGCCCGCCGGGACGGACTACGGGCTCTACCGGAGCGCCACCGGCCCCACGCCCGCCAAACCCCTGAGCCAGGAGGCCGGACTCGCGGCCTGGAAGGAACTGAACCCGACGGCGGCGCAGACCCACTGGGATCCCGTCACCGAGAGCTCATGGATCTACGACGGCACCAACTTCTGGACCGGTGACACGCCTCGGGCCATCGAGGCCCGCGCCGCGTACGCCGCCGAGAAGGGGCTGGCGGGCATGTTCGCCTTCTCCCTGGAGAACGACGACGCCTCGGGCACCCTGCTCAACGCGATGACCGGCAGCCTCGGCTGAGCGGTCGCACCCCGACGCACCACGCACCACGCACCACGCACCGAGGGCCGTCCGGGACATCCCGGGCGGCCCTCGGCCGGTGGCCCCTCGGCGCAGCCGGGGAGGCCGGGGCGCCCCGTGACCGCTCCGGGGTCAGCCCTCCACCGCCGTGGTGGTGAAGCGGTCGCCGCAGACCCGGAGGTCGGGGGTTCGCAGGGTGAGCGCCTCCTTGGAGCCGGGCGGGTAGACCCTGAGGTAGTCGGGCGTGCGCCAGCAGCCGGAATCCGCGATCCCCTGGTTCAGGGTGTGCAGCGTGACGTCCGCCGTCCCGCCCGCGCCGATCACGGTCTGCCGCCCCGCGGCGCCCTCGTGTTCGGCGGGGACGCCGATCACGCTGCCGTCGCGCCTGATCAGCGAGACGCCGGGGTACCCCCGCAGGGCGCACGGGTGGCCGGACTTGTTGGCGAACGCGAGCCGGTAGTGGACCTGGCCCGCACCCCCGTCGCCGGTACTCAGACTCATCGACAGGTCCTTGGTCGTGCAGCGCCGGGTTCCCGTTACGGAGCCGGCGGAGTCCGGGCCGGTCGAGTTCCCGGGGGCGGCCGAACTCTCCGGGGCGCCCGTGGCCGCCGCCGGAGCGGAGGACGGCGGGCCCGAGGAGGGTTTCGCCGTCGGCGCGCCACTGCCGGCGGAGTCGCTCGGGGCGGACTGCCCGGCCGAGGCCGTGGTCCCGCCGCAGCCGGCCGCGGCGAGGGCGACCGTCGCGACCGCGAGCGGGGCGAGCAGCCGGGGCCTGAGCGGTCCGGCCCGCCACGCCCTCCTCCTCTCCCGTGACCGGGGCGACGACTCGGACGGTGATGGGGTGGTTCGAAGAAGTGAGCCCATACCTCTCGCCTGCTCAATTTCTCGCGGTCTGCACCTGCCGGGGCGGTTCTTCCGGTCACATGTCCGAACGGCCGCCCGTCACGTGCGTCGCACCACGCCCTGATCGTCGAAGGCCGTCGCGTCCCGCGATCCGAGGTCCAGCCACAGCTCGGTGAACCGGTCGAGCAGCCCGGCGGCAGCCGTCACATCGTCCGTCAACGGCCGGTCGGCCAGCTCCGCGTCGAGCACCGCGTCCGCAAGGGCGAAGGCCCGGCCGACGGGCAGCTCCGGGTCCAGCCTCATGTCGCGCTGACGCAACGCCCTTACCGCAGCTACGAGTTCGCAGCCAACGACCAGGCGGTACGCCTCGCACGCCCGCAGCGTCTGGCGGGCCGCCAGCGAGGCGAAGCTGGCCTGCTCCTCGACCCCGCGCGAGAGCACCGCGTGACCGAGGGACGCGGGCGCGGAGAAGGCGCGCAGGTCGCCGAGCGCCGCCCCGGCCGCGTACTCGAGGATCATCACGCCCGACGCGGCCGGGGCGCCGTCCGCGAGGAACGGCCGCAGCCGGGTGAAGGCCGGTTCGTTCAGCGTGGACAGGCGCGAGGTCGACAGCCGCGCCACCTGAGTCACGGCCAGCCTGAAGTGATCGAGGGCCAGGGCGAGTTGGGCGATGTAGAAGCCGCCGTGGTGGTAGGCCGCCATATCGTCGGCCGAGATCAGCGGGTTCTCGGCCGCCGCGTTGATCTCGACCGTGAGCACGTCCTCCAGCGCGTCCGCCGCATCGTGCGCCGGCCCGTGGATCTGCGGCACGCAGCGGAAGCCGTAGGGGTCCTGGATCCGGCCGAGCGGCGGCGTGGGGCGGTCGGCCGCGCCGAGCAGCAGCCGCATCCGTTCCGCGACCGCGTACGAACCGGCGTGCCGCCGTGCCTCGTGCACGGGCAGCGCGTACGCCTCGTACGAGCCGTCGGTCGCCATCAGGGACAGCGCCGCCACCACCTGCGTGGCCGCGATCAGGCCGCGCAGTTCGTGCAGGGCGAGCGCGGACTGCCCGAGGGTGAGCGCGTTGCTGCTGATCAGGGCGAGGGCGTCGTTGTTGTCGAGGGGCTGCGGTTCGGGGGCCGCTCCGGGGCCCTGCCAGGGGTGTTCGCCGGCCAGGGCGAGGCCCATCTGCGCGAGGGCCGCGATGTCGCCGGTGCCGACCGAGCCGAACTCGTTGACCTTCGGGCAGGCACCCGTCTCCAGTGCCTCGCAGAGCGCCGTGACGACGCTCGGGCGCAGGCCCGCCCCGCCGGCGAGCAGCTGGTTGGCGCGGACCGCGAGCATGGCGCGGACCTGCCGTGCGGGCAGCTCGTCACCGATCGAACCGGCGTGGCTGCGCAGCAGCCGCAGACCGTGGTCGGCGGCCGCCTCCGTCGGTACGGACTCATTCCGGTTGGCGCCCACTCCGGTGGAGCGGCCGTAGACGCGACCCCATGAGGCGATCTCCCGGGCGGCGTTCCACGAGGTCTCCACACGCTTCATACCATCCGCTGCCGGAACGGGTTTTACGGTGGATTCGGCCATGCGTACGACATCTGCGACCATCAGTCCGCGACCGTCGAGGACGACGACCGATTCGCTGTCGCCAGTCACCTCGTCCGCGATATGAGACGACATCACGCGCAATTCCTCCTCAACCGGAAGCTCCGTCTTGCCCTACGGCCACTTGTCACCAGGGATTTACACCTGAACGGCGACTGACTATTGACAATCTATTCAGACACCAAGAACTCTGCATGATGATATGCAGCCGGGCAAGGGACTCCACATGATCCAATTCGACACGGTCAACAAGCGCTTCCCGAACGGCACAACCGCGGTGCACGACCTCACGCTCGAGATGCCGGAAGGAGGCGTGACCGTCCTCGTCGGATCTTCCGGTTGCGGCAAGACGACAACGCTCCGCATGATCAACCGGATGGTCGATCCGACCTCCGGAACGATCAGGGTCAACGGCAAGGACGTCCTGGAGCAGGACGCCGCCGAACTGCGCCGCTCCATCGGCTACGTGATCCAGCAGTCCGGGCTCTTCCCCCACCGCACGGTCCTCGACAACATCGCGACCGTGCCGCTGCTGCTCGGCTGGGGGCGCCGGAAGGCGCGGGCGCGGGCCGCCGAACTCCTGGAGACGGTCGGCCTCTCCGCCGAGGCCGGCAAGCGCTACCCGCACCAGCTCTCCGGCGGCCAGCAGCAGCGGGTCGGCGTGGCGCGGGCGCTCGCCGCGGACCCGCCGGTGCTCCTGATGGACGAGCCGTTCGGCGCCGTCGACCCGGTGGTGCGCACCCAGCTGCAAGACGAACTTCTGCGCCTTCAGCGGGAGTTGAACAAGACCATCGTCTTCGTCACGCACGACATAGACGAGGCCGTCCGGCTCGGGGACCGCATAGCCGTCTTCCGTACCGGTGGCCACCTCGTCCAGTGCGCCGGCCCCGCCGAACTGCTGGCCCGCCCCTCGGACGCGTTCGTCGCGGACTTCCTGGGCGCGGAGCGCGGTCTGAAGCTGCTGTCCCTGACCGCGCTGGCGGAGGTCACCCAGGGGCCCGCACCCAAGGGCACCCGCTGGCAGCTGACCCTCGACGCCGCCCGCAAGCCGCTGGCCTGGCACGACACCGAGACCGAGGCACAGGCCCCGGTCCGGCCGCTGCGCGACACGGACTCGCTGCTGTCCGCACTCAACGAGTCGATCGCCGCGCCCAGCGGCCTGGTCGCCCGGGTCGACGCGGAGGGCGTCCTCACGGGTGTGACGTCCCGCGAGGACATCCACGACCACGCGGGGCGCGTCCACAGCGCGGCGAGCACGGTGGCCGCATGAGCGTCGACTGGTCGTGGATATCCGACCACTCCGGCGATCTCACCAGCCTGGCCCTCTCCCACCTCCAGGCCGCCCTCACCGCCGTACTCCTGGGCCTGCTCGTCTCGCTCCCCCTGGCGGTGCTCGCGCACCGGGTACGCAGACTGCGCGGACTGCTCCTCGGGCTGTCGAACATCCTGTTCACCATCCCGTCCATCGCCGTCTTCGTGCTCCTCCTGCCGGTCAGCGGGCTCACCCGCACCACCACCGTCACCGGCCTGACGATCTACACCCTGGTCGTGCTCCTGCGGAACACCGTCGAGGGTCTGGACTCCGTGCCCGCCAGGACCAAGGAGGCCGCCAAGGCCATGGGAACCCGGCCGCTGCGCACCCTGCTCACCGTCGAACTCCCCCTCGCCCTTCCCGTGATCATGGCGGGGGTGCGGATCGCCACGGTGATGGCCATCTCCCTGGTCTCCGTGGCCACGTACATCGGGGACGGCGGGCTCGGGCAGCTCTTCACGGACGGCTTCCAGCGCAACTTCCCCACCCCCGTCATCGTCGGCGTCGCCTTGACCCTGCTCCTCGCACTGGTGGCGGACGCGGTCCTCGTCGCCCTCCAGTACGTCCTGACCCCGTGGACCCGCCGGCAGAAGCAGGGGGCCTGAGCGCTCATGTACGAACTCTTCAAGGACCTCGGCGCCTGGCTGGTCAGCAGTGAGCAGTGGACCGGGCCGGACGGCATCGGCCACCGCCTCGCCGAACACCTCCAGTACTCGCTGCTCGCCACCCTGATCGCCGCCGCCATCGCGCTCCCGGTCGGCCTCCTCATCGGGCACACCGGCCGCGGCGCCTTCCTCGCGATCAACCTCTCCAGCTTCGGGCGCGCGCTGCCCACGGTCGGGCTCGTCGTGCTGGTCTTCCTGGCCAGCGGCCTCTCGATGTGGCCGGTCTACATCGCCCTGGTGGCGCTCGCCGTGCCCTCCATCGTCACCAACACCTACGCCGGGATGACCGCCGTCGACCCCGAGGTCCGGGACGCGGCGCGCGGCCAGGGCATGCGCTGGCACCAGGTCCTCTTCCAGGTGGAACTGCCCCTCGCACTCCCCCTGATCATGACCGGGCTCAGACTCGCCCTCATCCAGGTCGTCGCGACGGCCACCATCGCCGCGTACGTCTCCTTCGGGGGGCTCGGCCGGTACGTCTTCGACGGGCTCGCCCAGCGCGACCTCGTACAGGTACTCGGCGGAGCCGTGCTCGTGGCGCTCGTCGCCGTCGTCCTGGACCTCGCGCTCTCCGCCCTGCAACGCGCCCTCTTCCGCAACCGCCCCGCCAAGTCGGCCTAGGAGCAAACACGATGAACCGCAGAAACCTCCTCGGCGGACTCCTTGCCGCCGCTTCCGTCCCCGTGCTCGCCTCCTGCAGCGGCGGCGTCACCTCGCTCGACGGGCAGGGGTCCGGCGGCGGGGGCGGGGGCTCCAGCAAGGACGGCGTCACCATCGGCACCGCCAACTTCACGGAGAACCAGGTCCTCGGCCACCTCTACGCGGCGGCGCTCGAAGCGGCCGGTGTGAAGACCACGGTCCGCCCCAACCTCGGCACCCGCGAGATCCTCATCCCCGCTCTCAAGGGCGGCGACATCGACCTCCTGCCCGAGTACCAGGGCGCCCTGCTGCACTACCTCGACACGAAGTCGAAGGCCGCGGAGGAGGGCGAGATGCAGAACGCCCTGGCCGTGGCCCTGCCGGCCGGTCTGCAGATCCTGCCCTACGGCCGCGCCGAGGACTCCGACGCGTTCGTCGTCACCCGGGAGACCGCCGCCGAGTACGGCCTCAAGTCACTCGGGGACCTCGCCCGGCACAACGGCAAGCTCGTCATCGGCGCAGCACCCGAGGTCAAGAAGCGTGAGGTCGGCGCGGTGGGACTCAAGGACGTGTACGGCGTCGAGTTCAAGGAGTTCAAGTCCCTCGACTCCTCGGGGCCGCTGGTCAAGGGCGCCCTGAAGAAGGGGGACGTGGACGTCGCGAACCTCTTCACCACCGACACCGACATCGCCGCCGAACACTGGGTCGTGCTCACCGACCCCAAGAACCTGGTCCCGGGCCAGCACATCGTCCCGCTCATCGCCGACCGCAAGGCCGACTCGACGGTCCGCAAGGCGCTCGCCCGCCTCGGCAACGCGCTGACGACCGAGGACCTCACCGAGCTGAACCGCCTGGTGGACAAGGACAAGAAGGACCCCGAGGACGTCGCGGGCGACTGGGCGGCACAGCACGGAATCAAGTAGCGCCCGTCGCGGGACCGCACGGCAGGACATACCAACGAGAGGCCGGGTAACCGAGTCATGGCAGCTGAAGACCTGGTGGAGCGCCGCTCCATCGACGTCGTCCCGGACGGCGAACGGCACGGCAGAGCGTTCAGTCAGTTCACCCTCTGGCTCGGCGCGAACCTGCAGATCACCGCAGTCGTCACCGGCGCGCTCGCCGTCGTCTTCGGCGGCGACGTGGTGTGGTCGGCCGTCGGCCTCCTGCTGGGCAATCTGCTCGGCGGCGCCGTCATGGCCCTGCACTCCGCGCAGGGGCCGAAGCTCGGCCTGCCCCAGATGATCCAGTCCCGCGCCCAGTTCGGGGTGCGCGGCGCGGTCGTTCCGCTCCTCCTGGTCGTCCTGATGTACGTGGGCTTCTTCGCGAGCGGCAGCGTCCTGGCCGGACAGGCCACCGCCCAGCTCACGCAGACCGACGACACCACGGGCATCATCGTCTTCGCGGTGGTCACGGCGGTGGTGGCGGCGGTCGGCTACCGCGTGATCCACGTCCTGGGGCGGGTGGCGAGCGTGGTCTGCGCGCTGGCCTTCATCTACCTGGGCATCCGGCTCCTGGACCGGGTGGACCTGTCGGCGCTGCTCGGGGACGCGCACTTCGATCTTCCGATGTTCCTGCTCGCGGTGTCGCTCTCGGCGTCCTGGCAGCTCGCCTTCGGGCCGTACGTCGCGGACTACTCGCGCTATCTGCCGCGTACGACGTCCGGCCGGGCCACGTTCTGGTGGACGCTGTCGGGATCGGCCATCGGCTCGCAGTGGTCGATGACGTTCGGGGTGCTCGTGGCGGCGAGCGCGGGGGACGCGTTCCTCTCCGACCAGGTCGGATACGTCGTCGGCCTGGGCGGTGCGGGGCTGATCGCGTCGTTCCTGTACTTCGTGATCGCGTTCGGCAAGCTGACCATCAACGTGCTCAACACCTACGGCGGCTTCATGTCGATGGTGACCGGCATCAGCGGATTCCGCGGCCAGAAGACGCTGTCGCCGCGCGGCAGGGCCGCGTACATCGCGGTGATCATGGTGGCGGGGACGGTGGTGGCGCTCCTGGGCAAGGACAGCTTCCTGACGTCCTTCAAGGACTTCCTGCTGTTCCTGCTGACGTTCTTCACGCCGTGGTCCGCGATCAACCTGGTCGACTACTACCTGATCTCGCGGGAGCGGTACGACATCCCGGCGCTTTCCGACCCCGGGGGGCGCTACGGCGCCTGGCGCTGGGACGCGCTCACGGTCTACGGGGCCGGTGTGCTCGCCCAGCTCCCGTTCCTCGCGACGACCTTCTATACGGGGCCGCTGGTGGATCCGCTGGGCGGCGCGGACATCTCCTGGATCGTGGGCCTGGTGATCCCCGCGGCCCTGTACTGGCTGCTGGCCCGCCGCGACACGTCGCACGTTCCGGAGGAGACGCGGTACACCCTGGCGCCTCCCCGGTAGCCGCAGGAACCCCGAGGGACGCCGCGGTGTGCGGGGCGGCGTCCGTCGGGGCCCGGGTACGGCTCCGTCAGGCGATGACGGGGACGGCCTCGGCGCTGTCGGTGGCCCAGTTGGTGACGATGGGCTTGTCGACGTGCGCGGTGTCGGGGAGCTTCAGTTCGGCGGGGTTGGCGTCGTCCTCGGTGGTCGAGATGATGACGCTGTCGAACTCCTTGCCGTCATTGCTGTTGGTGGTGATGGGGTTGATTCCGGTGTACGCGACGCTGGAGCCGCTGAGCTTGATGGGGTCCTCGCCGCCCTGCCCGACCGGGGACGCGGCACCGTCGGCGCCGGACCCGAAGGACACGCTGGGGGTGTTGGGGTCCAGGTAGCAGGTGATGCCGGACTTGGCCTTGGCGGCGACCAGGTAGTAGCCGCCCGCCTGCGACTCCGAGGTGATCGTGAAGTCCAGGTCGTTGGTGCCGCAGGACTGCCCGTAGCCGCTCTTGTCGCCGGAGCCGGAGCCGGTGTCGCCGCCGGAGGAGGCCTTGTCCCCGGAACCGGTCTCCTCGCCCGAGCCGCTCGATGAGGCGTCGCCCGTGGAGGAGCCGCCGGAGGAAGCGGTGTCGCCGGAGGAGCTGCCGCTGTCGGATGCGGCGGCGGAGGGGGCCGCGGAGCTGCCGGTGTCCGTGGTGTCTTCGGGCCCACAGGCGGTGGCGGTGACGGCGAGGGCCGTCACCGCCGCGGCGGCCAGGACGAGACGGGCGGAACGGGCGGCGAGACGCGAACGCATCATGAACTCCAGCGGCTTTCGATTGCGGTGATTCCCTGCTGGCACCGACACTAGGGCCGAGTCGATCTTGAAATGGTCCTGTACATGTCCAGGTTCCGTCCCAACACCGGCGGGCTCCGCGCATTCCGCGCCGGCCGGCTGACATGACGGGGCGTTGCCCCCTCCTCCGGGGCGCGCCCCGCCGGTTACCGAACCGTCGCAAAACACATCACGAGCGGATGCCGGACCGGCGTGTCCAACTCTGCCAGACGGCAAGCGAATCCGCTCACCGCCATCGGGCACGTCGGTCCACCGCGCCACACACGCACTCCGGGGGGATAGATACGTTGAACATCACCGCACGCAGACTGCGTTCGTCCGCCACGACCGCGGGCGCCGGTCTGCTGCTGGCCGCCGCCGGTGCCGTCCTGGCACCGCCGGCCACGGCGGCAGCGGCGGACACGGAGCCCCCCGAGCTGTCCGTCTCAACGGCTGCTCCGGCGGAGATCGGGCTGGCCGGCGGGCTGGTCGGCTTCACCACCACGGCATCCAACACCGGTGCGGTCGACGCCTCTTCGGCGCGACTGGGCTACCGCATCGATGGGGGCGAGGGCCAGCCGCCGAACGCCGTCAGCCTGCAGTACCGGCTCGGCACGACCGCGTGGAAGACGGTGCCGCTGACACTGACCGGTACGGAGTTCGCCGGCGAACTCCCCGACACCTTCCCGCTGGCCGCCGGCCGGGCGCGGACCGTACAACTGCGCCTCGGCCTCCCGATGGGCACCCCGCACAACGGAGACAGCAACGGCGGCACCGACCACCTGCACCTTCTGCGGCTCGTCGGCCTCGCTCACGCTGAAGGCGGCCGCCACCGGCACCGCCACCCAGACGGCCGCGACCTCGGCCTCCGCGACCGCCTCGGCCACGCCCTCGGCGACAGCCGCCGGCACGACGACCTCCCATACGACCACGCAGCTGGCAAAGACCGGGGCGGCGGCGCCTCCGCGACCACCGTGGCCGCCGCGTCCCTCGTCACGGCCGGCGGGGGGCTGCTGGGCCTCACCGCCCTGCGCCGCCGCCGCAGCCGGGCCTGAGCACGCCGACAGGGAGAACGTCCGGACCGGCGGGAGCCATCGCGGGCCCGCCGGTCCGTCCCCAGGAGCTCAGCGCAGTTCGATCCGCACCCGGTGCCGGCCCCGCAGTCCCGCCGGGACCGCGCTGCGATGGTGTCCGTCGACGGTCGACGAGGCCACCCGGCGGCCCGAGCCGGTGAGGGTGATGTCCAGCGTCATGTCACGGTAGGGCACGTCGTGCAGGGTCACCGGACCCCATCCGTGCGGCAGGTTCGGGGTGAACCGGATCCCGTCCCGCTCGTGCCGGATGCCGAAGACGCCCTGGTGGATCAGGCGCAGGTAGCCCGTGGCCGACCAGGTCTGGTCCGGCTCGGAGCCCCACTGCCGCGCGTTCTGCCAACCGCCGTCCACCGCGCCCGTGATCGCGTTGTGGATCTCCCAGAAATGGCCGTCCCGGTGTTCGAGGGAGGCGATGTCGGTGACCGCGCGGGCCAGCAGGTCCGTCCGGCCGCCTGCCGCCGCCGCGTGCCCCCACATCCCGACCGTCATCGGCCACACGATCGCGTTGTGGCGGCCGGGGTGCGCGTCGTCGAAGCGGTCGAAGTGCGGCCACACGTTGACCACGCCGTGCGGGGAGTGATGGGTCCGGTCCAGGACCGTACGCGCCTGGCTCCGGGAGGCCACCCCGCACAGCACGGCGAACGCGAGGCCGTTGGCCTCCTGGTACGTCTCCAGCCGGCCCGCCCGCTCGCCCGCGCCGTGGATGAAGTAGCCGTAGGTACCCGCGTCGGGCCGCCAGAGGTGGGCGTTGATCGCCGTGCGCAGCCGGGCGGCGGCCAGCCGGAACTCCCGTGCGGTGCGCGCATCGCCCGTCTCCTGCGCCATCTCGGCGGTGGCGAGGTACCCGGCGTGGAAGAGGCAGTTGGTGGACAGGCACATCATCCTGTCCGTGCCCGGGTGGTCGAGGACGAACGAGGAGGGGTTGTCGGGATCGGCGGGCGGGGCGGGGTAGCCGGCGATTCCGTCCTGGAGGAACGCGGGTCCCTCGAAGAGGCCGTAGCTCTCGTTGAAGTGCTGATCGCGGTCGGCCCGAAGGGTGTTGACGGCGGCCTGGCAGGCGTCGGTGAGGAACTCGCGGTCCCCGGTGACCAGATAGTGGTGCCGGGCGGCGACCGCCCACACGATCTGGTCCCACCACTGGTTGTCCTGCTGCACGATCAGCGTGCCGTCGTCCTGCCGCCGGCACACCGCCCACAGGGTGTTGCGCGCCACGTCCGGCGTCAGGAGGCTGGCGGCGTTCCAGGAGTTGACCGACGCGTCCCGGGTCCAGGGCTGCTCGTATCCGCCGCCCGCCCGGATGAACGTTCCGGGCGAGTCCGTCATCAGGCCGGTCTGGTTGTACTCGGCCGGGTCGTACGGGACGGTGTTGATGTCCAGCAGGTTGTGGCACGCGGACCGGTAGGCGGCGCCCAGCAGTTGGTCCTGTCCGCCGCCGAACTCGATGCCGGGCGGCCCGGCCGCCGCCGCCCGCGTGGCCGCGTGGCCGGGTGACGCGTTGGCCACCCCGGTCGCGGCCAGACCGAGTACGGCGCCTGCCTGGAGCAGCCGCCGCCGCGGCAGTCCGCCCTGGTGCTCCTGCGGTTGCATGAGGTCTCCCGCTGTGGACAACGTTGTCAGGGGTGTTCGGGAAGGGATACTCGCCCACCTCAGAAAGCGCTGTCAATGAGGTGCGGGAAGGCTGTTACGCAGCGCCCGGCCCCGGACTGCCGTCGTCTCCCGTCCCGGTTCACGACCGCAGGCGGCCCGCCGCCTCGGGGGTGAGGTGCCGGGCGAGCACGTCCAGGGCCTCCGCGACCTCGCGCAGCCGCCCGGAGTCGTCCGTGCCGAGCGCGGTGGCCAGCGCGTCGTCGATCCGGGACGCCCGCACTTCGGAGACCCGCTCCGACACCTGGGGCGCCGCGCGGATCAACTGCCGTCTGCCGTCGGCCGGGTCGGGCGCGGTCACGATCGAACCCGCGTCCTTCAGCCGGGCCACGGCGCCCGACACCTGGCTCTGGGGCAGGCCCGTGCGCACCGCGATCGCGCTGACCGAGGTGTCCGGGTGGCCGAGGAGGTCACTCAGCACGACGAGGGCCGCGCGGGTGCCGACGCGATGGGCGTCGGCACCCGGAGGCAGACCGGGGAGAGCCTCCTCCCCGATCTTCATGAGGGTCCGCCCGAGGAGGAAGAGCTGGACCGGGGTCGTCGAGGAACTCATGGCCGCACACTACGCCAGGTCCATCGTTGACGATGCATCTCCATCGATGCGTCGCCTTCGGGATCGCCGGACCCGCGGAAACCTGCCGGACCGAAGTCAGCGACCGGCCGGGACGTCGTGGAACTCCCTCCGCAGGGGGGTGAATCCGCGTTCGGCCCGGTGCGGGTGGACGCGGTTGGCCAGCAGGATCGCGTAGCGGCCCGCCTCCGGGTCGATCCACAGGCTGGTGCCGGTGAAACCGGTGTGACCGAACGAGGCGGAGCCGAAGGTGTCACCCACGGGCGAGGCGTGCGGGTCGGTTCCCTGCCAGGCCAGGGACCGGCGCAGGTTCAGGTGGTCGGTGCGGGGCGCGGTCATCAGCGCGAGGGTGTCCGGTGCGAGCAGCGGCGGGCCGCCGCCGAGGAGGGCGCGTGCGAGCCGTTCCATGTCGGTGACGGTGGCGAAGAGACCGGCGTGGCCCGCTACGCCGCCGAGCACGACGGCGTTCTCGTCGTGCACCTCACCGGTCACGGTCCGGCCGCGCCAGGGGCAGTCCTCGGTGGCCACCGCACGGGCCCGCCGTTCGGGGCCGGGCCTGAAGCAGAGGTCGGGGAGACCGACGGGGGCGCTGACCAGGTCGGCCAGCAGGGCGTCCAGGCTCCGGTTCGCCGCCTGTTCTGCGATCAGGCCGAGGAGGATGAACCCCTGCGAGGAGTACGCGACATGGGTGCCCGGTTCGGTGCCGCGCTCCAGGGTGCCGAGCGCGGCGAGCAGCGATTCGCGGGTGGGGTGCCGGCGGTAGAGGGGGACGCCGCCGGGCAGTCCGGAAGTGTGATCGAGGAGTTGGGCGACGGTGCGGCCGGCGTGCGGGCTGTCGCGGTAGCGGCCCAGGTGGTGGCCCACCGTGTCGTCGAGGCCGAGTACACCCCGTTCGACGAGCGCCATGACGACGAGGCCCACGATCGGCTTGGTCACCGACGCGAGGTCCCACAGGTCGGTGCCGTCCAGGGGGGTGCCGCCGTGCGCGCGGGTTCCGGTCCAGCCCCGGTCGTAGGGGCCGTTCGCGTCGCCCAGGGACCAGGCGGCGCCCGAGTACAGGCCGCGCTCCCGCCCCTGTTCGAGGATGCGCCGCCGCGCCGCCGCGTGGTGGGTGGTCATCGTGTCCGCCCCGCTCCCTGGCCCGGGTCGGCCACGAGGCCGAGCCGGGCGCCCGGCTGTGCGGCCAGGCTCGCGGAGACCGAGGCCGCGGCGGAGCGCACCATCGGCCCGTACAGGCGGGCGGCCGCCTCGTCGAGGGTGAAGGCGAGTCCGGTGAGGACGAGCACGCCCACCGGGTGGCCCGAGGCGCCGCGCACGGGCGCGGCGAGTGCGCGGCGGTCCCGCCAGGAGTCGGCGCTGTCGGCGGCGTAGCCGTCGCGGGCGGCGGCGGCCAGCGCGGTGCGCGTCGCCTCGTCGGCGGGGGCGCCGTCCGGGCCGGTCAGCAGGTCTTCGGCGTCACCGGCGGGCAGGGCCGCCAGCAGCGCCAGTCCCGCGGCGCCCGCGGTGACGGCCTCGCGCGTGCCGGGGCGCAGGCCGACGGCGGGCCCCTGGGCGGGGGCGTGCACGCGGAGGTGGACCAGGGTCCGGTCGTCGCGCACGGCGTAGGAGGCGAACAGGCCGGTGCGGATGCGTAGTTCCTCCAGGACGGGAGCGGCCTGTCGGGTGGCGGCGTCGTCGGCCAGCACGCTCGCGGCGAGCCCGAGGAGGCGGGGCCCCGGGCGGTAGCTGCCACCCTCGGCCGGTTCGGCGTAACCGTTGGCCGCGAGAGCGCGCAGCAGGCGGTGCACGGTGGGTTTGGCGAGGCCCGTGTGGCGGGCGAGGTCCGCGAGGCGGTGTGGTGCTCCGTTTTCCGCGAGGGCGGAGAGAACTTCCATCGCCTTGTCCACCGGGCCTGGCGCGGGTGGAAGGGCTGTCACGGCCGCCTCGTCGAGAGCGGTGGCGGACGTCTGCTGCTGCGAACGACTGTTGACCGGTTTCCCCATGGGGATTACCTTACCCGCACTGCATTCCATTCACCGGAACGGGTGTGTTGTTCAATGGAACGAATACGTGGAGGGCAAAGCGGCCCCCGCGCCGGCTGGTCCCGCCGCTCGGTGCTGCGTGCGAGCACTCTGGCCGCGCCCGCGCTGACCGTCCCCGCGCTGCTCAGCGGATGCGGGGCGCCGCCCGCGGACGCCGCCGGCAACGTCCTGCGGGTCTCCCAGACCGGGGATCCCAAGACGATGGACCCGCACAAGCAGGGCGACATGACGTCGATGAACGCCCTGATCAACATCTTCGACACGCTCACCACCCTGGGCCGCGACAACACCCTGCGGCCGAGGCTCGCGCTCTCCTGGAAGGCCGTCGAACCCAAGGTCTGGCGGTTCGAGCTGCGGCGCGGCGTCACGTTCCACAACGGCGAGCCGTTCGACGCGCAGGCCGTCCGGTTCAGCATCAAGCGGCTGCTCGACCCCGCGACCAAGTCACCCATCGTGGAGCTGCGTTACGTCGAGGACGTCAGCGTCGTCGACCGCTACACGGTGGACCTCCACACCTCGGTGCACGACCCGATCCTGCCCGCGAAGCTGTCACTGTTCGGAGGTGTCGTGGTACCTCCGCGCTACCTGGACAAGGTCGGGGACGAGGGCTTCGCCGCACACCCCGTGGGCACCGGCCCCTTCGCGTTCCGGCGCTGGCAGCGCGACCACGAACTGCGGCTGAGCGCCTACGCGGACCACTGGCAGGGCCGCCCGCACGTCGACGAACTCGTCTTCGTACCCGCCCCCAACTCCTCGTCCGCGCTGGCCGCCCTGCAGAGCGGCGGCGTGGACATCGTGGCGGGCATGACCCCGGACGCCGCGCAGCAGCTGGCCGGCTATCCGGGTGTGCGGATCGGCCACCACACCGGCGTCCGCACCTCGTACCTGTCGCTCGACACCCTGTCCACCGGTCCGCTGCGCGATCGCCGGGTCCGTCAGGCGATCAACCACGCCGTCGACGTACCCCTGCTCATCAAGGCGGTGCTCGGCGGCAACGCCGCCGAGGTTCCGGCGATGATCCCGCGCGGGGCTTTCGGCTTCGACGAGGCCGTGAAGCCCTACGTCCGCTCCGCCGCCAAGGCGCGCGCGCTCCTAGCGGAGGCCGGACACCCGGACGGCATCAGCACCTCGCTCACCGCCTCCAACATCGACGCGAACGTCGCCGAGGCCATCTCGGGGCTGCTCGCCCAGGCCGGGGTGCACGCCAGGGTGAATCTGCTCGACCCGGGCACCTACGCCCAGCGCCTGACCTCGGACAACCACGGTGCGCTGGGCCCGATGTACCTGGCCGCCTCGACCGTGTGGACGCTGGACGGCGAGAGCATGCTCCAGTCCAACGTGCGCAGCGACCGGCGCCAGAGCCGCTGGCACAACAAGCGTGCCGACAAGCTCGTGGACGTCGAGGAACTGTCCGTGGATCCCGCCGTGCGCCGCCGCGCCTTCTCCGGTCTTCAGCAACTGATCAAGGACGAGGCGCCGTTCGTGTCCCTGTACCAGATCGACAACATCTACGTGCAGAACACCCGGCCGAGCTGGACGCCCGGCGCCGCCGGAATCCTCGACATGGCGAGCGCGAAGGTGGCGGTGTGATGAGCGAGTCCCTGACCCTGCCCGCCGGGTCCGCCGGCACGGCCGAAGCACCGGGCCGCCGCCTCGTCGCCGTACTGCGCCCGGCCGCCGCCCGCCTGGGTACCGCGGTCCTGGTACTGCTGTGCACCGCGACCGTCGTCTTCTTCCTGGTGCGGCTGTCCGGCGACCCGGTGAAGGTGATGCTGCCGCCGGACGCCACCGCCCAGCAGGAGAGCGTGCTGCGGCACAGCCTGGGCCTGGACAAGTCGTTGTTCAGTCAGTACCTCGACTATCTGTGGGGCCTGCCGCGCTTCGACTTCGGCGACTCCCTCTTCTACAACCAGCCGGTGCGCCAGGTGCTGGCCGACCGCATCCCGGCCACCCTGCTGCTCGCGGCCGGCGCCTTCGTGGTGACGCTGCTGATCTCGCTGCCCGCCGGAACGATCGCGGCGATGCGCCGGGGCAAGCCGGCCGACCGCGGCGTCATCACGGCCGTGCTCGTCGGGCAGTCCACGCCGCCGTTCTGGATCGGCATCCTGCTGATCCTGGTGTTCGCCGTCGGCCTGCACGCACTGCCCGCCTCCGGGTACGGCACGTTCGCGCACCTGGTCCTGCCGTCGGTCACGCTCTCCGTCTACTCGGTCGCCGTCGTCGCGCGGCTGCTGCGTTCGTCCCTGATCGACGTGCTCGGCTCGGACCACATCCGCACCGCCCGCGCCCGCGGTCTGGGCCCGGTGCGCACCGTGCTGCGGCACGGGATGCGCAACGCGTCGCTGCCCGTGGTGACCGTGGTCGGTCTGGAGGTCGGCAGCCTGCTCGGCGGCGCCATCCTCACCGAGCAGGTCTTCTCCTGGCCCGGCGTCGGCCAGCTGACCGTGCAGGCCATCGCCAACCGCGACTTCCCCCTGGTCCAGGGCACTGTGCTGCTCTTCGCCGCCACGTTCGTCGTGGTCAACCTGCTCGTGGACCTGTCCTACGGCCTCCTCGACCCGAGGGTGAGGAACTCCCGATGACCACCACCGCCCCGGCACCCACCGCCGCTGTCGCCCCGGCCGCCGCGAAGCAGCCGTCCCTATGGCGTTCCCTGCTGCGCAACCGCCTCGCCGCGGTCGCGCTCATCCTCCTCGCGCTGATCGTCGTCTGTGCGCTGTGCGCACCGCTGATCGCGCCCGCCGACCCGAACGCGCAGAACCTGCTCGCCCGCCTCCAGCCGCCCGTCTGGAAGTCCGGCGGCAGCGGCGCCCATCTGCTCGGCACCGACCAGCTCGGCCGTGACCTGCTCTCCCGCATCGTGTACGGGACCCGCGTCTCGCTCCTCGTCGGCGCCGGCGCGGCTCTGCTCGCCGGCGTCATCGGCACCGCCGCGGGCCTCGCCACCGGCTACCTCGGCGGCTGGACCGACCGCGTCGTGATGCGCGTCGCCGACGTCCAGCTCGCCTTCCCCGCCATCCTGCTGGCGCTGGCCGTCGTCGGTTTCGTCGGCTCGGGACTGGGCTACGTGATCGTCGTCCTGGGCATCACCGGCTGGGTCTCGTACGCCCGCGTGGTGCGCTCCGAGGTCCTGTCGCTGCGCACCCGCGACTTCATCACCGAGGCGCGGGCCATCGGCGTCAACGACCTGACGATCATGCGGCGGCACCTGCTGCCCAACGTCATGGCGCCGCTCGCCACCATCGGCACGCTGCACATCGCGGCCGCGATCGTCGCGGAGGCCTCGCTCAGCTATCTGGGCCTGGGCGTGCCCAAGGAGACGGTGACCTGGGGCGGCATGCTCGCCGACGGACAGCTGTACCTCGGAACGTCCTGGTGGATCGCCGTGTTCCCCGGTGTCGCCCTGATGCTCACCTCCCTGGCCATCAACATCCTGGGCGACGCGCTGCGCGACGTCGCGGACCCGAAGGCGTACCGCCGATGACCCACTCCCCCGACACCGCGCCCGTCCTGGAATTCCGGGACCTGCGCGTCGACTTCGAACTCGCCGCCTCCACCGTGCACGCGGTGCGCGGTGTGAGCCTGTCCGTCGCCGCCGGTGAGACCCTCGCCGTCGTCGGTGAGTCCGGCAGCGGCAAGTCCGCCACCGCGCTGTCCGCGATGCGCCTCAACCCCGAGCCGCCGTGCGTGTACGCGGGCGGCCGGGTACTCCTCGACGGAATGGACGTACTGGCCCTGCGCGAGCGGGAGTTGCGCAAGGTGCGCGGCGCCGGGATCTCCATGGTGTTCCAGGACCCGATGACCAGCCTCGACCCGCTGCAACGGGTGGGCGCGCAGGTCGCCGAGGCGCTGCGGCTGCACGGCGGCCACAGCCGCGCCGAGGCGCGGCTGGCGGCGCTCACCGCGCTCGACGAGGTCGGCATCCCCGACCCGGAGCACCGCTACCGGCAGTTCCCGCACGAGCTGTCCGGCGGGCTGCGCCAGCGCGTCATGATCGCCTCCGCTCTCGTGGCCCGGCCGCGCGTACTGATCGCGGACGAGCCGACGACGGCGCTCGACGTGACCGTGCAGCGGCAGATCCTCGAACTCCTCGTCACGCTGCAGCGCCGGCACGGCATGGCCGTCCTGCTCATCACGCACGACCTCGGGGTGGTCGCGGAGACTGCCGACCGCGTCGCCGTCATGCGGCACGGCGAGGTCGTCGAGACCGGGGACGTGGAGCAGGTCTTCGCCCGTCCCGGCGCGCAGTACACCCGTGACCTGCTGGCCGCCACCCCCCGACTGGAGCCCGCCCCATGACCACCAGCGACCTTCTGGAAATCAGCGGACTGCGCAAGGAGTTCCCCGGCCGGCCGCCGAGCGTCGCCGTCGACGACGTCTCCCTCACGGTCCGCGAGGGAGAGACGTTCGCCCTGGTCGGGGAGTCCGGCTGCGGCAAGACGACGCTGACCCGGCTGCTGCTGCGTCTCCTGGAGCCCACGGCGGGCAGTGTGCGGTTCGACGGTACGGAGTTGCTGTCGCTGACCGGCGCCGAACTGCGGCCGCTGCGACGGCAGATGCAGGTCGTTTTGCAAGACCCCTACTCCAGCATGAATCCGCGGATGCGCATCGCGGACATCGTCGCGGAGCCGCTCGTCACGCACGAGGAGTGGGCGCGCGGGCGGCGCGGCCGGGCGGCGGTACGCGAACGGGCGGGCGAGCTCCTGGACGCCGTGGGCCTGGACGCGAACATCCTGGACCGCTATCCGCACGAGTTCTCCGGCGGGCAGCGCCAGCGCATCTCCATCGCACGGGCCCTCGCCCTGGAGCCGCGCCTGGTCGTCCTGGACGAGCCGACGAGCGCACTCGACGTGTCCGTGCAGGCCCGGGTCCTGGACCTGCTCGCGGAGCTCCAGCAACGCCTGGGGCTCACGTACTTCTTCATCTCGCACAACCTGGCCGTCGTCGGGCAGATCGCGGACCGGGTCGCGGTGATGCGCCGGGGCCGCATCGTGGAGAGCGGCGCCGCCCGGCAGGTCTTCGCCGACCCGCAGGACGCGTACACCCGGCGGCTCCTGGACGCGGTGCCGGTCCCCGACCCGTCGCGGGGGCGCCGCGTCCGGGCGGCGGTACAGGACGAGGCGGCATGACACCGCCGCACGGGGGCCTAGCGCCCGGACAGGACCAACCCCGCCGCACCGAGCAGCGCGCCGGTGTCGGCGGGCTCGCCGAGCACCACGGTGGGGGCCTCGCCGCCGCCGAGCCCGTCGGCGCGCAGCAGGTTCTCGATCAGCTCCCGGAACGGCTCACCGCCGTCGAGGGCCTCGCCGTGCAGGACGAACAGGCCGCAGGCGAAAAGCTGCTGGACGGTGGCGAGACCGAGCACGAGGTTCTCCGCGTACCGCACGACGAGCTCGCGGGCCGCGGGGTCGGCCGAGGCGAGCAGCGTGCCCGGCGAGACGGCTCGCGGGTCCATGCCGAGTTCCGCGGCGCGCTCGCGCAGCCAGCGGGTCGTCGCCACGGTCTTCCAGCAGCCTCGCCGGCCGCAGGTGCAGACGTCGCCAGTGGCGGTGACCGTCATGTGGGCGCCGCTGCGGCCGCCGACCGGGGCGAGCACCTGACCGTCGTAGAGGATGCCGACGCCGAGCACCTCACCGGTCGCGACGGACGCGAAGGAGCGCCGGCCGCGCCCCGCGCCGAACCAGCGGTCCCCGAGGACCTGGACGCGGGCCCGGTGCTCGACCTGGACCGGCGCACCGGTCAGCTCCGTCAGCCGGTCCGCGACCGGGTAGCCGCGCAGCGCGGGCGCGTCGTTGACCTCGACGATCCGGCCGGCCGCCGGGTCGACCACCCCGGCGGCGGCCACGCCGACGCCCAGCGGGGTCAGGCCGGCGAACACCTCGGCCGCCTCCCGCAGCGCCGCGTCGACCACGCTCGGGTCGCCGCTGCCCGCGTCGAAGCGGGCCTGCGCGCGTTCCCGTACGACCCCGGTGCGCTCCAGCAGCGCGGACCGCACCAGGCCGGGCAGCACCTCCACGGCGCCCAGCACACCGACGTCCCGCCCGGCCGGCTCGTCCGGCTGCGGATCGGGTACCAACCGCAAAGGAATACGTTCATGCGCCATGCGCCGACTCTGTCATGCCCTCGATCCGGGGAGACAGCGGCATGACCCACCGGAATCTGACCGAGAGCACCTGGCGCGAGACCCGCGCCGCGGCCGCCGACGGGATCGCGATCCTGCCGATCGGCTCGCAGGAGCAGCACGCCGAGCACCTGCCGATGGGCACGGACACGATGCTCGCGGACGCGGTGGTCTCCCGCGCCCTGGCCCTCCTGGAGGAGCGGGCCGCCGCCGGTGAGGACGTGCCCGAGCTGATCCGGCTGCCGACACTGCCGTACGGGCACAGCCCGCACCATCTGTTCGCCGCGGCGCTGACCCTGTCGGCCCCGGTGCTCGGCACCGTCCTGGACGAGCTGCTGGACTCGCTGGCCGCCTGCGGCTACCGCCGGGTCCTCGTCGTCAACGGCCACGGCGGCAACGACGAGATCATGCGCCTCGCGGTCAAGCGGTTCGCGCTGCGCGCCGACGTGACCGCGGCGGCCTGCTCGTACTGGACGCTCACCGACACCGGGGAGCCCGGGACGGACCCGAAGGAGGCCGAGGGCGCCGAGCACGCCGGGCTGATCCCCGGGCACGCCGGCTGGTTCGAGACCTCGCTGATGCTGGCCGCCCGTCCCGAGCTGGTGCGGACCGGGCGGGCGGGGCGCGAGCCCGTCGATCCGCCACCGCTGTTCGACAAGCCGCCCTACCCCGGTCTGACCGTGGAGCGGCACGGCGAATGGGAACGGGTGGGCGGCTCCACCGACGACGCGTCCGGCGCCGACGCCGGGAGCGGGGTCCGTCTGCTGGAGCGCCGCGCCCTCGGTCTGACGCGCGCGGTACTCGCCTTCGACGCCGCCACCCGCCCCGCCGCGTGACCCGCCCCCGACCCGCCCCCACCGAGAGGAACCCGCACCGCATGAAGATCACCGAGGTCGACGTCCAGGTCGTCAACCTGCCCCTGGTCAACCCGTTCACCAGCTCCTTCGAGACGAAGACCGGGGAGACGCGCACCGTGGTGCGCATCAGGACCGACTCCGGCATCGAGGGGTGGGGCGAGACGATGTGGGGCCAACCGGTCGCCGCGATCGTCCGCGACCTCGCGAAGGACCTGATCGGGACGAGCCCGTTCGCCCTGGAGTCCTTCCACCGCCGCCACCACATGGTGCCGTTCTTCTACGGCTACCTCGGCTACGCGGCGCTCGCCGCGCTCGACGTCGCCTGCTGGGACACCATGGGCAAGGCCACCGGCCAGTCGGTGACCGACCTGCTGGGCGGCCGGGTCCGCGACGAGGTTCCGCTGACCGCGCTGATCACCCGCGCCGACGCGCCCGGTGCCCGCCCCGCGGAGCTGCCGGGCGCCCTGGCCGACCACACCGTGCGGGTGGTGGCCGAGGGCGGCTTCACGGCCGTGAAGCTCAAGGGCACCAAGGACGTGGAGGGCGACGTCGCCATCCTGCGCGCGGTGCGCGAGGCGCTGCCCGACGTGAACCTGCGCGTCGACCCGAACGCGGCCTGGTCGGTGCCGGACTCCATCCGGGCAGGCATCGCCCTGGAGGAGCTGGACCTGGAGTACCTGGAGGACCCGTGCGTCGGCATCGAGGGCATGAGCCAGGTCCGGCAGAGGGTCCGCATCCCGCTGTGCACCAACATGTGCGTGGTCCGCTTCGAGGACTTCGCGCCGGCAATGCGGCTGAACGCCGTCGACGTGATCCACGGTGACGTGTACAAGTGGGGCGGCATAGCCCCGACGAAGGCGCTGGCCGCGCACTGCGAGACGTTCGGGCTCGGCATGAACCTGCACAGCGGCGGCGAGCTCGGCATCGCGACGGCCGCGCACCTCGCGGTGGTCGCGTCCACTCCGGTGCTGTCGCGCGCCATCGACTCCATGTACTACCTGCACGCGGACGACATCATCGAGCCGCTCACGCTCAAGAACGGCCGGCTGCGGGTGCCGGAGGGTCCCGGACTGGGTGTCACGGTCGACGAGGACAAGCTGCGCCACTACGCCGGCGTCAACGAGCGCGAGGGGGACCTGACCCGATGAGCACCGCTTCCCGGGACGGCGCGGCCCCCGTCAGGCGCGCGGTGCACAGCGACCGCACGCCGCCGCCGGCGGGCGGCTACAGCAGGGCGATCGCCGCCGGCCCGTACCTGTTCACCTCGGGCCTGGGCCCGCAGGACCCGGACACCGGGGCGGTGGCCGACACCGTCCGGGAGCAGACCCGTCAGGTCCTGGCGAACCTCCGTGCGCTGCTCCGGGCGGACGGCCTGGACCTGGACGACGTGGTGAAGTCGACGGTCCACCTCCAGCATCTGCGACGGGACTTCGCGGCGTACGACGAGGTCTACCGGGAGCACTTCAGCGATCCGCGCCCGGTGCGCACCACCGTCGGTTCGGACCTGATGGACATCCTCGTGGAGATCGACGTGGTGGCGCTGCGGCGCGACCCGGCCGCCTGACCGGGCGCGGAGGAGAAAAAGGGGAGGGAGCGGACCGCCGGACAGTGGGCGGCCCGCTCCCTCCCTTTCTTTCCGTGTTCATGATCGGCTCGGCGCCGAACTCCCTTAGCCGCGCGGCCGGCTCGCTTATCCGGATTTGACCAAGACCTATTCGCGTCCTGCGGAACCCCCGACTGAAAAGCCCCCTCTGTTAACGAAGGCTTTAACAATGTTCTGGCAGGTCAGGAGGGCAGAATCCGCGTAAAACGGATAACCCCAAGATTGGGACTCCCCAATCAGCACATCGTGGGCTTAACTTAGGTGGCATGACCTCCCCTCGCTCCACCTACGGTGGCGGCTACTACGCCGCGCCGTCGTTCCCCGACACTCCGATCTACGACTCCCTGGTCGCGGAGCGGGGCACCCCCCAGATCGCACCGATCCGAGTGCCTGCGGCCTACGACACCGGCAACAGCTATCTGCCGGCGCTTCCGTCGGCGTTGCCGGCCCTTCCCTCGGCGCCCTCCCAGCCCACCCCGTCGTACGGCTACCCGCAGCCGGCCGCTCAGCAGGGTCAGGGTTACGCGCCGATGCAGCCGGCACATCTGCAGCACGCCCCGGCGCCGTACATCCCGCAGCAGCCCGCCGCGAGCCGCGGTGGCTACCAGTCGCCGCCGCAACAGCACCAGCAGCCGCGGCCCGCGCCCGGTACCGGCTACGAGTCGATGCGTCCCGCGTCCCCGCGACCGGTTCCCGCGCAGTCTCCGTACGAGGACCCGTACAACCGCCCGTACCAGGGGGGCCGCGGGTACTAGGACCGGGAAAACCGTCCGGGGGCATTCAGGGGCCCTGAGGGGGCACACCGCCCCCCGCGGGCGGCGGCCTGTCGGCTGTGGCTGGCAGAATGGGCGCATGCGCCCTGCCGTACCGAGTGCCGTCCTCAGCCGCCCGATCGGAATGCCGACGGCACAGACGACCGGCGAGAGCGCAGTCGAGCCATGGGGACTCGACGACCGCCCTCGCCGGATGCCCGCCTGCGCCGCGGGCTCGCTGGCCGCAGGAGGTCAGCGGCCGCCCCCCGCGCGGGTGTCCGCGGCGAACGGCCCCCCGCGGACGGGAACTCCCGTGGCCGGCCGGCGCGTTGGGCGGGGTGAGGTTGCTCTCTCCTCGCCGCTCCGGCGCGCGGACCGCACCGTATCGGGTTAAGACGGATACGGAAGGGGGTGCAGGACTGTGCGGGCACTTTCGGGAGTCTGGCGTTGGCGGCACAACTCTCTGCGCCGTGCCACGGACCGGCACGAGGCGTGGGTGGCCCTGGCCGCGTTCGTGCTGCTCGTGGTGGCGTCACCGGCGCTCGGCTGGTTCTTCGGCTCACTCGCCGATGACGCGTTGCAGGAATCGGTGCGCGCCCAGCAGGCGCGCACCCGTCTCACCAACGCCGTCGTGGTGCACCGGGCCACGGGTTCGCGGCACTTCGTGGCCGACCCGGAGATCTCCACCGACCGCGCGGCCATGACCACGGTGCTGGCCCGCTGGCGCGCACCGGACGGCACGGCACGCAGCGCCACGGTGACGACCTCCGTGCGCAACACCGCACCGGGGACCCGGGTGAGGATCTGGACGGACCCTCAGGGGCATCCCGCACTGCGCCCCATGGACGCTCCGACGGCGCACACCCACGCCGCACTGGCCGGTCTCGGCTCCGCGATGCTCACCGCCCTGCTGATCGAGGCCGGACGGCGCCTGATCGTATGGCGCATGGTGCGGGCACGGTACGAGCGGCTCGACCGGGCATGGGCCAAGGCCGGGCCCGACTGGGGCCGGACCGGCACCGGCAGCTGAGCCGGGCCCGTCCCGCCCGGCAGGCTTTGCCCGTCACGGCACCGGGAGGGTGCCGATCAGGTCAACTCCCGCCCTCCGCGCGCGCTACGGTGGACCGGCCCGCTCGTCACTGCGGCGGGTGGACTTCTGGGTGGTCATCGCCGTGAGGCCGGTGACCAGGGCATCACACACGCACGAGGCGGGGGCACGTCAGCGCCATGGCACAGGGCACGGTCCAGGTGACGCACACCGGCACATCGCGGTGGCGGCGCCGCACTGGCGAATACGCCTCCCTCACCGCGGCCCTGGAGGCCGCGGCCGACGGTGATGTGCTCACCGTCGCGCCGGGCACCTACCGGGAGAACCTCGTCATCGCCCGCGCGGTGACGCTGCGCGGGCCCGAGGGCTCCCTGGGCTCCGTCCGGATCGCCCCGGCCGACGGCGTACCGCTGACGCTGCGTGCCTCCGCCGTGGTCCAGGACCTCCACATCGAGGGCCAGGACTCCGCGGCTCCCGCCCTGCTGATCGAGGAAGGCGCCCCGGAGCTCGCGGACCTGCGGATCGTGACCCGCTCGGCCGCCGGCCTGGAGGTGCGCGGTGCGGCCCGGCCGACCGTGCGCCGCTGCACCGTCGACAATCCGGCCGGCGTCGGCATCGCCGTACTCGACGGCGCGGGCGGTGTGTTCGAGGAGTGCGAGATCGTCTCGGCCGGACAGTCCGGTGTCTCGGTGCGCGACGGCGCACACCCCCGCCTGGAGCGCTGCCGCGTCCACCACTCCTCGGGCGCGGGACTGTCCGTCACGGGCGAGGGCAGCGGGCTGGAAGCGGTCGGCTGCGAGATCTACGAGATCAAGGGCAGCGGAATACAGGTGGCCGCCCGCGCCTCCGCCCATCTCACCGACTGCACGGTGCACCGCACGTCCGCGGACGGGGTCACCCTCGACACCGACGCGGTGCTCACGCTCGCCGACTGCGACATCCATGACATCCCGGAGAACGCGGTCGACCTGCGTTCGCGCTCGGTCCTCACCCTCACCCGCTCCACGGTGCGCCGGTTCGGCCGCAACGGGCTCTCGGTCTGGGACCCGGGCACCCGGGTCGACGCCAACCAGTGCGAGATCCACGACAGTACGGGCGACTACCCGGCGGTCTGGGTCAGCGACGGCGCGACGGTGATACTGGATTCCTGCCGCGTCCACGACGTTCCGGACGCCATCTTCGTGCTCGACCGGGGCTCGCGCGCCGACGTCGTGGACAGCGATCTCTCCCAGATCCGCAACACGGCGGTGTCGGTGAGCGACGGGGCGACCGCGCAGCTCGACGACTGCCGGATCCGTGAGACGTCGACCGGTGCCTGGTTCCGCGACCACGGGAGCGGCGGCACCCTCAACAACTGCACCATCGACGCCGCCCAGACGGGCGTGATCGTCACCAAGGGCGCTGATCCGACGATCGAGCGCTGCACGGTCACCTCGCCCGCCGAGGCCGGTTTCTACGTGTCGGCCGAGGGCCGAGGCACCTTCCACGGCTGCCGGGTCACCGGCAGCGAGGGCTACGGCTTCCATGTGATGGAGGGCTGCCGTACGACGCTGACCCGATGCCGCACCGAACGCTGTGCCCGCGGCGGTTACGAGTTCCCGGACGGCGGCGCCCAGGGCGACGGGTCCGGCACCGGCCCCGTCGTGGAGGACTGCACCAGCGACGAGAGCGCGCTGCGCACCGCCACTCCCCCGCCGCCGGCCGTCCTGACGGCGACCCGGACGACACCCGGACTGCTCGGGTCGGTCCCCGCGCCGCGTGCGGCCGGGCCCGTCGCCGCCCAGGCGCCGGCCGAGCCGGTGCGTACCTCGGGGGCGGTCCTGGGTGAGCTGGACACGCTGGTCGGGCTCGACAGCGTCAAGCGCGAGGTGCGCGCCCTCACCGACATGATCGAGGTGGGGCGGCGACGGCAGCAGGCCGGCCTGAAAGCCGCGTCCGTCCGCCGCCACCTCGTCTTCACCGGCTCCCCGGGCACCGGCAAGACGACGGTGGCCCGGCTGTACGGCGAGATCCTGGCCTCCCTCGGTGTGCTGGAGCGGGGCCATCTGGTCGAGGTGTCCCGGGTCGACCTGGTCGGCGAGCACATCGGCTCGACCGCCATCCGTACCCAGGAGGCCTTCGACCGGGCGCGCGGCGGCGTGCTGTTCGTCGACGAGGCGTACGCCCTGTCCCCCGAGGACTCCGGGCGGGACTTCGGCCGCGAGGCGATCGACACGCTCGTGAAGCTGATGGAGGACCACCGGGACGCGGTGGTCGTCATCGTCGCCGGGTACACCCACGAGATGGAGCGGTTCCTCACGGTCAACCCCGGTGTGGCGTCCCGGTTCTCACGGACGATCACCTTCAGCGACTACGAGCCCCGGGAGCTGCTGCGGATCGTCGAGCAGCAGACCGAGGAGCAGGAGTACAGCCTGGCCTCCGGGACGGACGAGGCGCTGCTGAAGTACTTCACCGAGCTCCCCAAGGGGCCCGCGTTCGGCAACGGCCGGACGGCCCGTCAGACCTTCGAGTCGATGGTGGAGCGGCATGCGGGCCGGGTCGCCCAGCTCGCGGAGACGAGCACGGACGACCTCACCCTGCTGTATCCGGAGGACCTCCCGGAACTTCCCTGAGCTCGTGCCGGGGCTCGTCGGCCTGCTGGGGCAGCAGCGGGGACAGCCGTTCCAGGAGTGCGGCCCGCTCCTGGGCGAAGACCGGGTCGGCCTGGTAGTCGGAGTGGCCCAGCACCGGCTCTGGCAGCGGGTGCTCGGGGGTGCGCCCGTAGACCAGCGGGTCCTTCAGGGGGCCCCGGTCCACCTCGGGCCCGGACTCCTCGCCGAGGCGGACCTCGCCGCCGATCGGGTCGGTGGCCCGCCACAGGTTGCGCCAGCAGTGCACGGAGCGGTGCAGCCCGTGCAATTGGGCGGGGCCGAAGTAGGCCGGGAACCAGCGTCCGTAGAGCCGCTCGATCGGTGAGCCGTAGGTCAGCAGGGCGACCCTGCGCCGGGTCGCGGCGGGCAGTTGCCAGACCGCGGACGCGGCCAGGACGCTGCCCTGGGAGTGGCCGGAGATGACGAGCCGGCCCCGGGTCCGTGCCGTCCAGCCGGACATGCGTGAGGCCAGGTCGGGGACGGCGCGCTCGGCGTAGCAGGGCGGTGCGAAGGGGTGCGCGGCGCGCGGCCAGAACGTGCCGACGTCCCAGAGGATGCCGATGGTGCGCCGGGCCGAGGCGTCCCGGTAGGCGCGCCGGCCGCAGGCGACGAAGACCAGGAAGCCGAAGCCGACCATCCAGGAGCCGGTCGACTGCGCCGCCTCGGCCACCGATTCGACGAAGGGGCTGCTGCCGTCCATCGCGAGTCCCGGCACCTGTCCGCTGGCCCAGGCCCCGCCGACCGCCGCGGCGCCGAGCAGCAGGGTGGCGCCGGAGACCAGGCCGACGATGCCGGGCGCCGAGTCGGTGAGCGCGGCCGTGGCGCGGGTCAGGGCGATCTGCCTGGTACGGGCGGGGTCGGGCCGCCGCTCCTCGTACTCGGCGTCGACGACCGGCTCCAGACGGCGGGAAGTGAGGTAGGTCCGTACGCCGAGCGCGATGCCGGGGAGCAGGAGCAGCACCAGCAGCACGGGGATGACGGAGGCCTGCCAGCTGAGCAGGACCGGCGGTCCGTCGATGACGGCGCTGCGGCCCATGCCGGGGCTGCCGGGCCCGTCGAGCCAGTCGGCCACCCGCTGGGCCACCCCGCCGGTCATCACGCCGCCCAGTGCGCAGGCGAGCATCGCGACCGCGGGGCCGCCGAGTCCGTGCATCACGGTGCGCGGTCCGGGGCTGCGCCGGTACAGGAGCCACGCCACCGAGGCGAGGACGACGACGAGGGCGCCCTGGGCGAGGGTGACCACGCGGAAGGTGATGTCGCCGGGGAGGGTGCCCGCCGAGGCCCAGCCGGGGCGGGACCAGGCGGCGTGCACCGAGGCGAGGACGAGGAGGGTCAGCGCGGCTCCCGGCAGACAGGTGATGACGGCGCGGTCGAGCCGGTTGTCGAGGCGCCGTTCGCTGCGGCCGCGCCGGCAGACGACCCAGAGCACGACGAGCATGCCCAGGACGAGCAGCGCCTCGATCAGCCGTCCGTACAGGGCGGGGACCGCGCCGTCGGCGGCCCGGTCGTGCCTGGCCGCGGCGCCTGCGACGGAGGCGGTGACGGTCAGGAAGCCGGCGGCGGTGTGGGCGGCGCGCAGCCGGGCGACGAGCCGGCGGCCGAACCAGAATCCGGGGCGCCCGAGCGCGGGCCGCAGGGGCTCGGCGGGGGCACCGGCCAAGGGCCCGCCGCTGCCGTCGTCGTCCGGGACCGGGCCGGTCAGCGGGCGCTGGGACTCGTAGGCGCTCCAGGTGCGGTTGGACAGGTACCAGAGCAGTCCCACCAGGGCGGTCGGCACCAGCGCCGCGAGGGCGAGCCGGCGGCCGGGCTGGGACCACCAGCCGCCCTGGGCGGCGGACAGGAATCCCAGCCACGAGCGCTGGTCGGAGCAGGCGTGCACACCGGCGCACTGCCAGGCGGTCAGATCGAGCGCGACCTCGCAGGCCGCGGCGGTCAGCAGGACGGTGAGGCTCAGCGCGACCAGCCGCACGAGCGCCCCGTAGAGCCGGATCGTGCGGGGCCGGCCGGTGGCGGCCGGGCGCATCCAGTGGGCGAGGTTGATCACCATGAACGGGAGCAGCAGGAGCCACAGCGCACGCGAGCCGTTGCCGGACGTGAGATTGGACCAGCAGTAGGCCTCGGGAATGGGCTGATCCCGGTACCGCTCGGGGTGCTGCTCCGCGTCCACGTCGCCGGAGCGCCGGTAGATGGCAGCGGTGGCGTCACCGGTGACGCGCACCGTGCGCGGGTCGAGAAGCATCTCCTGGGGCGTGGTTCCGCCCACACCGTGGACCAGCAGTTCCAGCGCTGGTCCGGTGCTCTGCGGGGCCTGGGTGGGAGGTGGCACTGGGGTGACTCGCTCTCGCAGGGGGAAGCCGGCTGATGGCCGGTCACCAGACTCGCGGCCGGGTGGCGGAATCCGTGCCGCTCTTACGAAATCTCCCCAGTGCGGCGGCCCGCGACACCGCGTGGCAGGATGAGCCCGTCCGAACGGACTCCTGCACGGCCACAGGGAAGGACCGGACCCGGCGTTGAGCGAGAATCAGAATCTGCTCGCGGAGCAGCGGCGTGCGCTGATCCTCGACGAGGTGCGCAGGCGCGGCGGGGTCAGGGTCAATGAGCTGACCCGCAAGCTGAGCGTCTCCGACATGACCGTCCGCCGGGATCTGGACGCGCTGGCCCGCCAGGGTGTCATCGAGAAGGTGCACGGCGGCGCCGTACCGGTGGTCGAGGCGAGTACGCACGAGCCCGGTTTCGAGGCGAAGTCGACGCTGGAGCTGACCGCCAAGGAGGACATCGCGCGGGCTGCCGCCGCGATGGCCGTGCCCGGCAGTGCGATCGCGCTCTCCGGCGGCACCACGACCTACGCGCTCGCCCAGCACCTGCTCGATGTCCCGGACCTGACGGTGGTGACCAACTCGGTGCGGGTCGCCGACGTGTTCCACGCGGCGCAGCGTCCGGGGTCGCCGGGTGCCCGGCCGGGTGCCGCGACGGTGGTGCTGACCGGTGGGGTGCGGACGCCGTCCGACTCGCTGGTCGGCCCGGTCGCGGACCAGGCGATCGTCTCGCTCCACTTCGATGTGCTCTTCCTCGGCGTGCACGGCATTTCGGTCGAGGCCGGTCTGTCCACGCCGAACCTGGCGGAGGCCGAGACGAACCGGCGTTTCGTGCAGTCGGCGCGGCGCGTGGTGGTGGTCGCGGACCACACCAAGTGGGGCACGGTGGGACTGAGTTCGTTCGCGACGCTGGAGCAGGTGAACACGTTCGTCACGGACGCGGGCCTGTCCGGGGAGGCCCGCGAGGAGATCGAGGAGCACCTGCCCGGCCTGGTGGTCGCGGGCCGGGACACGGACGGCGGGCCCGCGCAGGTCTGAGCGGCGGTCGGCCCGGCCCTCGGTGGCCCCGGATTCCGCTCAGCTCGCGGGAGGGGCGTGACGGCCTAGGATCGTGCTGTGGCCGTCTTCCGGATCGAGCGCTTCACTCCTCTTCCCGCAGCCGAGTCCTGGCGCCGGGTGACGGACTGGGAACGGCACGCCGCGCATGTCCCGCTGACCACGATCACGGTGCCCGCCGGGCTGCCGACGCGGACCGGGACGGTCTTCGTGGCGCGTACCGGCGTCGGTCCGCTGGCGTTCGACGATCCGATGGAAGTGGTCCGGTGGTCGCCGCCGTCCGGCAGCCGGGCGGGGATGTGCCGTCTGGAGAAGCGTGGCCGGGTGGTGCTGGGCCGGGCTTCCATCGATGTGTATCCCACCCATGCCGGCTCCCATGTGGTGTGGGTGGAGGAGCTGAGTGTCCGGCTGCTGCCGAGGTGGGGTGATCCGCTGATCTCCGGGGCGGGGCGGCGGATCTTCGGCCGGGTGCTCGACTCCATGCTCGACCGGCCGGCGCAGGGCTATCGGTGACCGGTGAGCGGTCCGCACGGTGCTGACGGGCGCCCTGAACAGGTGATGTGACCGTCACACGATCGAGTCGTTTGTCGGTGTGACGGTTTCCGCCTACGGCTCAGGAAGCACCGAATTCATGCCGATCCACCAACCGCAGCAGCGGTCCTTTGGCAGCAGCGAACGCCCCGGCGTCCCGCAGGCCGAGGCCGCGCTCGTGGAGCACTATCCGCGTCTCGTCCGGCTCGCCTATCTGGTGCTGCCGCCCGCTCTCGGCCGGCACCGCAGGGTGCTGGCAGCCCACGCCTCGGTGCAGCGTGCGCTGCCGGGGGCGGGTACGGCGCCCGAGGCACCGGCGTCCGTCCGGGTGCCGGCACAGACTCGCGGGGCTTCCCCCGGCCCCGCTCCCGACGACGGTGTCACCTCCGCCTACGCCTGGATGCGGTTACGGGTACTGCGTACCGCGCTGGCCTACGAGCGGCGGCCGCCCTGGTGGCCGGGCCGGCTGCCGGCCCCGGCCGCGCTGCGTCCCTCGCTCCCGGCCGTCTGGGGTCTGCGGCTCTTCCCGCGGGCCGGCGGAGCGGCCGAACTGGCTCTGGACCAGGAGTTGTCGGCGGTGTCCGCGGCTGTCCGGGCGGCGTTCGCGCTGCGGCTGCTGGAGGAGCTGGGCGAGCCCGAGGCGCAGGCCCTGCTCGCCCGTGCCGATGCGAAGGACCCGGCGAGTGCGGTGCGGGCGGCCAGGCAGCTCGGGGCCGGCGACCGGGCGGGGGCCGGGGTGCTGCTGCGTTCCGGGGAGTTCGACCCGTGCGTGGTCCAGACCCGGCCGAGCGATCTGCTGCGACGCCGGCACCGGATGCGGGTGGTGGCGGGCGTGGCGGCGCTGTGCGTGGTGGCGGGCGGTGTGGTCGCGCTGGCGGAGGAGGGTTCGGCGGTCCGCCTCCCCGACGCCCGGAGCACGCTCGCCCCCGCCCTCGATCCGGCGGCGCTGCTGCGTACCGCCGCCGAGGAGTGGGCGGACACCTCCCGTGTCGACTTCACCGCGTGGCCGGCCCGCGGTGACCGCGCCGATGACCGCGAACTCCTCGGCCGGGCGCTGCGGGCCTGGGGCCGTACCCCGCGGGGCACCGCGGTCTCGACCACCCCGGGGGCCCTTGCGGTGGCTCCGGCCCAGCCGCCGCGGCTGCTGTACGCGGGAGAGGTGGACGGTGCCGCCGTGGTGCTGTTCCACGACGGCGGGGTACGGGTGGTGCGCTACGCGGAGCCGCTGTCCGGGTCCGGGGCTCCCGCGCTGGACTTCGCCCGGACGGATGACGCGGACGTGACGACGGGAGCCGCGGTGGTCGTCAGCCGCAGCGGGGACCGTGCCCGCTATCTGCTGGCGCCCTGGATCTCGCAGACCACGACGCGCGATCTGCTGCGGCCGAACACTCCGGCCCGTGCGCTGAAGGTCGGGGCGGACGGTGTGACGGCCGCCGTCGCGCGTCCGTCGCCGGGCGGCAGCTGCGACTCCTGGCCGGTGATGCAACTGCGCTCCTCCGAACGCATCGTGGAGAAGCACGCCTTCCTCCTCACCGACCTGGGCGATCTCAACCCGGTCCATCTCACCTTCACCCCGAAACCCGGCGGCGGCGCGCCCGCACGGCAGCCGAGGGAGGCGACGGGCGGCCCCGCACTGCTGAGCTGGGCGCGCACCGCGTGCTCACTGCGGGCGCTGCGCGGGACGGGTGTGCGTGCGGTCAACAACTGGGACTTCGCCGAGCAGCGCCTGCCGGAGGGCGGCGCCCCGGCCCAGTGGGTCTGTACCCGGGCCGACACCTGGCAGGGCCCCGGACGCGTGCTGGTGCAGTTCCTGGCCCCCGATCCCTCACCGAGCGCCCCGGCGACCGTGGTGGGCGACCAGCGCGACACGGCGCTGTGCAGCAGGTTCGGTCAGCACGTCCTGGGCGGCACGCACTGGAAGGCGCCCTCCGGGCAGTGGTACGTGCTGGCGGCGGGGAGCCGTGCGGTGAACCGGATCGAAGCCACCGGGGCGGTCCGCGAATCTGCGGCCGGTACGACGCTCGCGGTGCGGGCGGCGCGGAACACCTCGGTCGAACTGAAGGCCCGGCTGAGGGAGGGCGGTTCACTCACAGCGGTGCGCTGACCGGGCCCCTTCGTACGGGCGGCCGATTCGGCCGGCGTACCACCGGAGACATCTGACGGTGCGCCAGATAGGGTGACAGCGGCCCGTCCGCGGCCGACCGCACGGGAGGTGCGTTCCATGGCACGGCGACTCCGCACGGTGGACCTCGACTTCATCGAGTCCGCTCCGCTGAGACTGGTCTTCGCCGCCGAGGTGGCCGCGCCGCCCGAGGCCGTGTACCGCGCGCTGGCCGATGACGTCGAGGCCACGCCCGAGTGGTTCACACAGGTCACGGCGGCGCGGCCGGTCGACGCGGGCGCCGGACGCGAGGTGCGGCTCCGGGGCGGGATCAGGTTCCGGGAGACGATCGTCGCCGCCGAGCCCGGCAGGCGGTACGCCTATCGGATCGACGAATCCAACGCCCCCGGGCTGCACGCCCTGGTGGAGGAGTGGCTGCTGACTCCGGCGGGCACCGGCACCCGGGTGCGGTGGACCTTCGCGGCCGACGGTTCGGCGCTGTTCCGGTTCACGTTGCGGCGGGCCCGGCCGGCGGTCGGCAGGTCGTTCCGGGACGCGGTGCGCAACCTCGGCCGGCGGCTCTCCGGTCCGGCCGGGGGCTGAGCGGCGCGGCGTGCGCTCCCGGGGGGATCAGGCCGTACTCCTCTGCGTTCCGGGCCAGTTGCCGGTTTCCAGGAAGTGGTCGATGGTCCGGGTGCAGGGTTCGATGTCCAGGCCCTGGGCGGCCAGCCAGGAGTCGGAGTAGTACTTGTCGAGATACCGGTCCCCGGGGTCGCAGATCAGGGTGACGATGCTGCCGGTCTCGCCCTGGGCGAGCATCTCCGCGACCAGCTTGAACGCGCTCCACAGCCCCGTCCCGGTGGAGCCGCCGGCCTTGCGGCCGATGGAGCGCTCCAGTGCGCGTACGGCCGCGACCGTGGCCGCGTCCGGGACCTTCATCATCCGGTCGATGGCTCCGGGGACGAAGCTCGGCTCCATCCTCGGTCTGCCGATCCCCTCGATGCGTGATCCGCAGTCGCTGGTGGCGAGGGGGTCGTGGTGGGTCCAGCCGTCGAAGAAACAGGAGTTCTCCGGGTCGGGCACACAGATCCGGGTGTCGTGCTGCATGTAGTGCACGTACCGCGCGATGGTCGCGGAGGTGCCGCCGGTGCCCGCCGTGGCGACGATCCAGGCGGGTTCGGGGTACCGCTCCAGCCTCAGCTGCTGGTAGATCGACTCCGCGATGTTGTTGTTGCCGCGCCAGTCCGTGGCCCGCTCGGCATAGGTGAACTGGTCCATGTAGTGACCACCGGACTCCGCCGCGAGCGTGGCGGACTCCTCGTACAGCCTGCGGGAGTCGTCCACGAAGTGGCAGCGGCCGCCGTGGAATTCGATGAGCCGGCACTTCTCGGGGCTGGTGGTGCGGGGCATCACGGCGATGAACGGCACCCCGATCAGCTTGGCGAAGTACGCCTCCGAGACGGCGGTCGAACCGCTCGACGCCTCGATCACCGGCTTTCCCGGGCGGATCCAGCCGTTGCAGAGCCCGTAGAGGAAGAGGGAGCGCGCCAGCCGGTGCTTGAGACTGCCGGTGGGGTGCGTCGACTCGTCCTTGAGGTAGAGGTCGATGCCCCAGCTCTCGGGCAGCGGGAAGCGCAGCAGATGGGTGTCGGCGGAGCGGTTGGCATCGGCCTGGACCTTGCGTACGGCCTCCTTGAGCCAGGCCCGGTACGCCAGGTCGGTGCGGTCGATGTCGATGGTGTCGACCGCTTCGCCGTCGTGTCTGTGCTCACTCGTGTCCATCAGCGCGCTTCTCCTCGTACGACCGGTCTCGACGCGCCCCACGATATGCCCCCTACCTGCACAAACGTTGACTTTGATACTCCATAGCCCTGCCTTGGTGTTGCGGGCGGGACGCCTGCGGGAGCCGTCCCGGCGCAAATCCGTCATTGCGCCCCACCCCGGTCTGGTGCAGCGGGGCCGGGTTGTGCACACTTTCATTCGGGGGCGTGACGAAGGGGGCGAAGGGGCCATGTCCGAAACGGAGTTCAGTGAGACAGGCGTGCGCATCGACCGGTGGGCGCGCTCGCTCTCACGGGCCGGCCAGGTGACCGTCAAGGACGGCCGGCTGGCGCTGCTGACCAGCTACGGCCGGGAGATCGACAGCGCACCGGTGGGGACCGTGAGCACGGGCAGAGCGTGGTTCGCGGGCTCGGACGCGACGGTGGCGAGGGTCAACGGGACGCGGTACCGGCTGACGATGCCGCGACGCCCGGGAAAGCCCGACGACGCCGGCCCGGCGCGCCGGTTCCTCGAAGCGCTGCGCGGGGCGGCCGCCGTGCGCGGCTGACGGAGCGGGGCCTCGGGGGCACCGCGAGTTGCGGAGCCGTATCCCCTGAGCGACATTGGAGTCACGTCACTCATGGTTTACCGGCGGTGACACTGTGATCCAGGCCGCCGGCCCGGAATCAGCAGTCGGCCAGCTGCTGAATCCGTCCCTTCGTCTTCTTCCGGACCTATTTCGGGGAGTCGCAGCCGTGATCAGCGAGCCAAGCAGGCACTGCACGGTGGAGCTCCAGGCCCTGCCGTCGCGAATCGGTCAGGTCCGCAGAATCATCTCGGCGCAATTGCGCTACTGGCATCTCGATCCTTTGATCGACCATGCAGCGCTGGGCGTCACGGAGCTGCTGACCAATGTCCACCGGCATGCACAGCCGGACAAATCATGCACCGTCGAGGTCGAGTTGCTGCTCGAACGGCTGACGGTGTCCGTTCACGACCACGACCCACGGCTACCGACCGTGCGCGAGGCCAACGATTCCAGTACCTCGGGTCGCGGACTCGCACTGATCGCCGCGGTCAGTGAGAGCTGGGGTGTCCGCCCCCGGGGCGGAGCCGGAAAGATCGTCTGGTTCACCCTTCCGGCCCCTTCCCTGTTCGCCGCCCAGCCACCGCATTCGGTGTACGGGGCGACGACCGACGGACCGTTCGACCTGAGCGGCATCATGTCGCCGGAGGGTGCGCAGCCCTCGGTGGCACGGTCCGTGTCGGTCGGCTGACACGACAGGAGCGGGGCGCCTCCCGGGGCGTTCCGCTCCTGTCGCTCGTCCGGCGGTGCGACGGTCACGCCGCACGGTCCCTGCCACGGGTTCCGAACTGCTCGTCGAGGACGGAGAGACGGCGCCAGTACTCGTCCTCGTCGATCTCCCCGACGGCGAAGCGGCGTCCGAGCATCTCGATCGGCGAGGGTTCAACGGGCCCGCCCCGTGCGGTCCGGACCTGCCAGGGGCCGCGCCCGCCACGTCCGCCGCGCCAGAGGGTACGGCGCACGAGCGTGACGACGCCGATGACGACGGCCGCCCAGATCAGCGGGAAGAAGAGGATCCATGGTCCGGGTCCGCCGTTGAAGGCCAGGGTGTTCATCTCGGTCAGCTCCTCGTTCGAGGTTTCTCGTCCACGTTCTTCCTTCACCTCCGAGCCTGTCTCCGGGCAGGGGTCCGCGTCGTCGTACGGCCGGCGGCAGCGCGCCTACCCCCACGGGAGCAGACGGCGGGCCGGCGGCTGCTCCCGCCCCATCCCTGAACTCGTAGATTCTGTACCTACTAGTATGTACAGTGTCTTCATGAGCACTCCGGACCGTCTGATCGAAGCCACTCAGGAGCTCCTGTGGGAGCGCGGATACGTGGGTACGAGCCCCAAGGCCATCCAGCAGCGGGCGGGCGCGGGCCAGGGCAGCATGTACCACCACTTCAGCGGGAAGCCCGAGCTGGCCCTCACTGCCATCCAGCAGACGTCCGCCGAGATGCGCGAGACGGCCGGGCGCGCCTTCGACGCGCCCGGGCCGGCGTACGAGCGCGTCTCGCGCTACCTGCTGCGTGAACGCGATGTCCTGCGGGGCTGCCCGGTGGGGCGGCTGACGATGGACCCGGACGTCATCGCGAGCGACGAACTGCGGGCCCCCGTCGACGAGACGATCGCTTGGCTGCGCGACAGGCTGGCCACGATCGTCCAGGAGGGGCTGGAGCGCGGCGAGTTCCGCCACACCCTGGTGCCGGACGACATCGCCGCGACGATCGTCGCGACGGTGCAGGGCGGCTACGTACTGGCCCGCGCCGCCGGCTCGACGGACGCCTTCGACGCCGCCGTCCGCGGCCTGCTCACGCTGCTCGCCCCCGCCACGGATGCCGCCTGAACCGCCGCCGCCCGCGACCCGCCGCACAAGGAGCACCGCACAGATGCGCATCACCAGGAACCGCCCCGACACACAGGCCGGACCTCCCGAGCACTTCAACGGCAGTGTCTGGCTCGACGAGATCGCGGCGCCCGAACCGCCGTCCCGGCTGAGGATGTTCAGCGTGCACTTCGCGCCGGGCGGGCACACCGCCTGGCACACCCACCCGCACGGCCAGGTCCTCCATGTCACCGAGGGCGAGGGCCTGGTGCAGCGCCGGGGCGGTCCGGTGGAGCCGGTCCGGGCCGGTGACACCGTGTGGATCGAGCCCGGCGAATGGCACTGGCACGGCGCCGCGCCCCGCAGCTTCATGACCCATCTGGCCCTCGTCGAGGCAGCCGATGACGGTGCCACCATCCACTGGCACCCCGAGGCCGCCGTCGCCGAGTACCCCACGACCTGAGGAGCGGACGATGCACGCCATGCAGTACGAGATCACCCTGCCCGCCGACTACGACATGGGCATCATCCGGGACCGGGTGACGGCCAAGGGCCCCCTCCTGGACGACTTCCCCGGACTCGGCGTCAAGGCCTACCTGATCCGGGAACGCGGCGAGGACTCACCGGTCAACCAGTACGCGCCGTTCTATCTCTGGTCGACGCCCGAGGGTATGAACTCCTTCCTCTGGGGACCCGGATTCCAGGGCATCGTGCGGGACTTCGGGCGCCCGGAAGTGCGGCACTGGACCGGGCTGTCGTTCGAGCTCGGCCCCTCGTCGGCCGCACTCCCCCGCACCGCCACCCGGAGCCGCTCGCTCGTCGCCCCGGCGGCCGCCCCGGCCGACGCGGTCGAGGCCGCGCTGGAGGAGAGCCGCCGGCTCGCGAAGGTGCCCGGCGCGGTCGTCACCGCGCTGGCCGCGGACCCCCGCCACTGGGAGCTGGTCCACTTCACGCTCTGGGACGATCCCGCGCCCGGGGAGCCCGGCGAGCGCTTCGAGGTGCTCCACGTCAGCCGGCCGCAACGCGAGGAACTCAAGGAGGGGCGCCAGTGGTAGCCACGGTCCGCACCGTTCTCGGGGACGTCGCCCCCGGCGAACTCGGCGTGTGCGACGCCCACGACCACCTCTTCATCCGCAGCCCCTTGCTGCCGGGCCAGGAACTGGACGACCCGCAGGACGCCGCCCGACGGCTCGGCGCCTTCAAGGAGTCCGGCGGCCGCACGGTGGTGCAGTGGACGCCCCACGGGATGGGGCGCGGGGCCGGATCGCTGGCCGCGCTGTCCCGCTCGACGGGCGTGCACGTGGTGGCGGCCACCGGGCTGCACCAGGCGGCGCAGTATCCGCCCGCGCAACTCGACCGGATCCGGGACCGGCTCGCCCCGCTCTTCGTCGCGGAGCTCACGGAGGGCATCGGCTCCTCCGGCGTACGGGCGGGGCTGATCAAGGTCGCCGGCGCCTTCCACAGGGTCGACGCACACGCCCGGCTCACCATGACCGCGGCGGCCGAGGCCCATCACCGCACGGGCGCGCCGATCGCCGTCCACCTGGAGCTGGGCACCGCCGCGCTCGATGTGCTCGAACTGCTCTGCGGGGAACTGGGCGTCGCGCCGCAGCGGGTGATCCTCGGGCACCTGGGCCGCTCACCGGACGGCGCCGTGCAGCGGGATGCGGCACGGGCGGGGGCGTTCCTCGCCTTCGACGGACCGTCCCGGGCCAACCACGCGACGGACTGGCGGCTGCCCGAGGAACTCGCGGCGCTGGCCGAGGCGGGCTTCGGTGGGCAGTTGCTGCTCGGCGGCGACACCACCGTGCCTGAGACGCCGGGCATGCCGTACCTGCTGCGCCGGCTGCGTCCGCGCCTGGAGGAGGCCCTGGGGGCGGATCTCGTGGAGGCGGCGCTGGTCACCAACCCGGCCGGGGCCTTCGCGTTCGAACCGGTGCGTGTGGGCTGAGGCGTGAAGCGCGCGGACGCCGACGGGGCCCCGGCCCGGCCGGCGTCCGCGCGTACGCTCAGGCGAGTGCGCCCAGGGGGTCGTCCAGCACCGGCTGCCAGGCCAGCTCCGCCGCGCCGACCAGGCTGTTGTGGTCAAGGGTGCAGGGCAGAATCGGCACGCTCCCGCTGCGCCCCCACAGACTGCGGTCGGCGACCACGGCCCGCAGCCGTTCCGGGTCTGCGTCGAGCAGCGCGCGGTGCAGCCCGCCGAGGATGATCCGGTCCGGGTTGAGGATGTTGACCAGCCCGGCGAGGCCGAGGCCCAGCCGGTCGATCAGCTCCTCGGCGGCGACGCGCACGGCCACGTCGTCGTACTCGTTGCGCAGCAGGTCCCCGGACTGCTTGAGGAGCGACTCCTCGGGGCCGGGCCGGCGCCCGGCCGCCGTGAGGAAGGCGAGCGGGTCGGTCTCCACGTCGAGGCAGCCTCGGCCGCCGCAGTGGCAGGGCCGGCCCTCCGGGTTGACCGTGAGATGGCCGACCTCCAGGGCCAGCCCCGAACTCCCGCTGTGCAGGCGGCCGTCCAGGACGAGCGCCCCGCCGACGCCTCGGTGGCCCGTGGCCACGCAGAGCAGGTGCTGGGCGCCGCGCCCGGCTCCGTGCCGGTGCTCGGCGAGCGCGGCGAGGTTGACGTCGTTGCCGGTGAACGCCGGTCCCGCGATGCCCGCTTCGCGGACGCATGTGGCGAAGATCTCGCGTACCGGGGCGCCCGCGGGCCAGGCGATGTGGAGCGGGTTGAGGGCGGTGCCCTCGGGCTCGGCCACGGCGGACGGCACGGCGAGCCCCGCGCCCACGCACCTCAGCCCGCTGTCCCGCAGCAACCGGGCGCAGTCCTCGACGACTTCACCGATGACCTGCGCCGGGTCGGCCGTGATGGTGACGCAGCCAGGGGCGGTCGCGACGAGGCGGCCGCCCAGGCCCACCAGCGCGGCCCGGAAGCCGTCCGAGTGGACCTGGGCCGCGACGGCCACCGGCCCGGACTCCCGCACCGCCAGCCGGTGCGAGGGGCGGCCCTGCGAGCCTGCGGCCGAACCGGGGCTGGAGTCCACCCTGATCAGGCCGAGCGCCTCCAGTTCCGCGGCGACCGCGCCTGCCGTGGCACGGGTGACGCCGAGTTCGGAGGTGAGGACCGCACGGGTGGGCGCGCGTCCGGTATGGACCAGTTCCAACGCGGGGCCGAGCGCGCTGCGGCCCCTCTCCAACTTCGTCCGGGCGGTGGTCGCCTTGCCGTTCATGGGGGCGAGTCTCCCATGATCCGGAGGTGCCGCCGACGCCGTGGTGGCCGGGTTCCTCCCCTGCGCGGCCACCGCCGGCAGCCGTCTTGCGCCCGTTGTCCGCAGGCCTCTATGCTGAGTTTGTGCCGCAACTAAACAAACTGCGGACGGCCCTGCCGGGGGGACCGGGCGGCAACCCCGCCCCACCCTCGTTCTCCCGTCTCCGCACCGCGCTGACCGTTTTCTTCGCCCTCGACGGGTTCATCTTCGCCGGCTGGGTGGTCCGTATCCCGGCCATCAAGCACCAGACCGGCGCCTCGGCCGCCACCCTCGGCCTCGCACTCCTCGGTGTGTCCGCCGGCGCCGTGATCACCATGATGATCACCGGCAGGCTCTGCAACCGCTTCGGCAGCCACGTGGTGACCGTGGTCTGCGGAGTCCTGCTCCCGCTCAGCATCGCGCTGCCCGCACAGACCCACTCGGCGCTCTCGCTCGGCCTGGTCCTGCTGGTGTTCGGCGCCGCGTACGGCGGCATGAACGTGGCGATGAACAGCGCGGCGGTGGACCTCGTCAACACCCTGCGGCGCCCCGTCATGCCCAGTTTCCACGCCGCCTTCAGTCTCGGAGGCATGATCGGTGCCGGGCTCGGCGGGCTGGTCGCGGGCGGCCTCTCCCCCTCCACGCACCTCCTGATCCTGACCGGTTTCGGACTCCTGGTGACCGCTTTCGCGGGCCCCGTGCTGCTGCGGCACACCGTCACGAAGCCCAAGGCGGAGGCGTCCGCGAGCAGCGAGCGCCCCAAGCGCCTGGACGGGCGGGGCCGCCGCGTGGTGCTCCTCTTCGGCATGATCGCGCTCTGCACCGCCTACGGCGAGGGCGCCCTGGCCGACTGGGGCGCCCTCCACCTGGAACAGGACCTGCACGCCCACCCGGGGATCGCGGCGGCGGGCTACTCGCTGTTCGCCCTGGCCATGACGGCGGGCCGGCTCACCGGTACGGCGCTGCTCGAACGGCTCGGCCAGACCCGGACCCTGGTCGCGGGCGGCACGACCGCCGCGGCGGGCATGCTGCTCGGCGCGCTCGCCCCGACCACCTGGCTCGCGCTGCTCGGGTTCGCGGTCACCGGGCTAGGCCTGGCCAACATCTTCCCGGTGGCGATCAGCAGGGCCGGTCAGCTGGCGGGTCCCGGCGGAGTGGCCGCGGCCTCGACGCTCGGCTACGGCGGAATGCTGCTCGGACCGCCCGCGATCGGGTTCCTCACCGACTGGTTCTCGCTGCCTGCGGCCCTGACCACGGTGGCCCTGCTGGCGACCGCGGCCGCGGCGCTGGGGTACGGCGCCCGCAATGTGTCGCATACCGGCGCAGGTGAGTAGCCGTACTCAGGCAGAAACGGTTCCCCGGACGCACGATGGAGAGGTCAGCCACCAACGGGGAGCAATGATGAACAAGCCGGTCACGACCAAGCAGCACCTTCGCGCGATGGCACGCCTGACCTTCGGGAACGCCGCCTCACTGATCTATCTGGGCGTCGTCGCGGCCACTGCCGTGTTCGTCACGGTGGACACGCTGTTCGTCGCGCACGAGGACGCCTCGTTCTCCGGCGTCTGGCTCTTCTTCCTGGCGGCCCCCACCGTGTTCCTCTTCCTGCTCGGAACGGCGATGTGGGGAGCGGACGCGGCCGGACCCGACTGGTACATGTACCTGGCCCTGATCGTGTCCGTGCTGGTGCAGTCGTTCGTCCTGGGCTGGTTCGTACGCCTGCTGCGCGGGGGCGCCGGCCGGACCCGTTCCGCCCACCCGCAGGGCGCCTGAGCACTGGCACAATCCGTGCCATGGACATCACGGAGCACATCAACACCCTGGCCACCGAGGGCCGGTTGCTGGCCGAAGCCGCGGCGGAGGCCGGCACCGGGGCGGCCGTGCCGACCTGTCCGGGCTGGCAGGTGCGGGATCTGCTCCGGCACACCGCCATGGTGCACGCCTGGGCGACCGCCTTCGTGACCGAGGGGCATACCTCCTACGTCCGCGGCCCGGCCGAGCCCGACCTGGACGGGGCCGAGCTGCTCGACCGGTACCGCGAGGGGCACCGCGGTCTGGTCGACGCCCTGGAGGGCGCACCGCCGGACCTGCGGTGCTGGACCTTCTTCGCCGCGCCGTCGCCGCTGGCCTTCTGGGCGCGGCGGCAGGCGCACGAGACGACCATCCACCGGGTCGACGCGGAGTCGGCACGCGGCGGCGTCCTCTCCCCGGTGGCGGCCGGGCACGCCGTGGACGGCGTCGACGAACTGCTCCGCGGGTTCCAGGCCCGCCCCAAGAGCCGGCTGCGCACCGAAGCGCCCCGCACGCTGCGGGTGCGGGCCACGGACACCGGGGCGGTGTGGAACGTGGAGCTGTCGGCGGATGCGCCTCGGACCGTGCGCGGGACCGGGGAGCCGACGGAGGGGGCCGTGGACTGCGAACTGAGCGGCACGGCCCGGGACCTGTGCCTCTCGCTCTGGAACCGGCTGCCGCTCACCGCCCTCACGGTGACCGGCGACCCCGCTCTCGCCCGCCTGTGGCGCGAGAAGTCCGCGGTGAACTGATCACGTCGGGCAGCCGCCTCCGACCCCGCCTCCGGCGCCCTGCCCGGCGCCGGAGGCGGGGTTGTCCGCCCGTCACCGCGGCTGTGACACTTCGGACATGGGACACCGAAGCGGGGCCGAGCGGGACGCCATGACCGTCGAGACCGGTTTCGCCCTGCTGACCGGGGCCGTGCTGGCCGCCGGGGCCTTTGCCGTGGTCAGCGTCCCCACCGTGCTCCTCGCACCGCGCGGTGGCCTGCGGTCCGTGATGGTGACGGTCGCGGCCTGCGTGGCCGGGCTCGTCTTCATGGGGCGCGTCATCGACGTGCTGTGGCGGTTCGGCCGACGCGACGGTGCTGTCGAACTCGGGCGGGCGGGTCCGGCGGGTCGTTGGGGGCAGAGTCCGGCACAGGGCTCGACAGCGGCGGTTCAGCCCAGCCAGCCGGGGCGTACCAGCCCCGACTCGTAGGCGAGCACGACCAGTTGGGCCCTGTCGCGGGCCCCGAGCTTCACCATGGTGCGGCTCACGTGGGTCTTGGCCGTGAGCGGGCTGACGACGAGCCGGCGGGCGATCTCCTCGTTGGAGAGTCCTATGCCGACCAGAGCCATCACCTCCCTCTCCCGTTCCGTCAGTTCGCTCAGTCCCGTTGCCGCGACGGGTTCCTTGGAGCGGGCCGCGAACTCGGCGATCAGCCGCCGGGTGACACCCGGGGACAGCAGCGCGTCACCGGCGACCACCGCTCGCACGGCCCGCAGCAGCTCCTCCGGTTCGGTGTCCTTCACCAGAAAGCCGGAGGCTCCGGAACGGATGGCCTCGAAGACGTACTCGTCGAGTTCGAAGGTGGTGAGCATGACCACCTTCACCTCGTTCAGCGCGGGGTCGCCGGTGATGGCGCGGGTCGCGGCGAGGCCGTCGAGACGCGGCATCCGGATGTCCATCAGCACGGTGTCCGGCCGCAGTTCACGTACCAGCCGGACGGCCTCCTCGCCGTCGGCGGCCTCGCCGGCCACCTCGATGTCCGGCTGGGCGTCCAGGAGTGCCCGGAATCCCGCCCGGACCAGCAGCTGGTCGTCGGCGAGCAGTACGCGAATCACGGTGTCTCCTTCTCGTGGGGCGATGCCCCGCCGGCCGCACCGGCGGGCAGCGGAATCTCGGCACGCACCCGCCAGCCGCCGTCGGGCCGGGTCCCCGCCTCGATCGTGCCACCCAGCGCGGCGGCCCGCTCCCGCATGCCCGCCAGTCCGTTGCCGCTGCCTCCGGCGTCGGTGCCGGTCGCGGGCCCCCGGTCGTCGATCCGGAGCCGGATGCGGCCGGGCTCGTACCCGATCCCGACCTCCGCGGTACGCGAACCGGAGTGCCGCACCACGTTGGTCAGCGCCTCCTGCACGATCCGGAAGGCGGCCAGGTCCGCGCCGGGCGGCACGGCGCCGCGTGTGCCCTCCGCCCTGACGTTGACGGTCAGACCGGTGCTCGCGGCCTGCTCCACCAGCTCGGGCAGCCGGTCGAGTCCGGGCGCCGGCGCCCTGGGCGCGTCCCCGGGGGTGCGAAGCGTGTCGAGGACCTGCCTGACCTCGCCGAGCGCCTCCTTGCTGGCGGCCTTGATGGTGGTGAGCGCCGCGCGGGCCTGTTCGGGGTCGGAGTCGAGCAGGGCGAGGCCGACCCCGGCCTGGACGTTGATGACCGAGATGCTGTGCGCGAGTACGTCGTGGAGTTCCCTCGCCATCCGCAGGCGCTCCTTCTCGGCCCGCCGTCTCTCCGCGGCCGCCCGTTCCATCCGCTGGGCGGCCCACTGCTCACGGCGTACGCGGACGAACTCCGCGGCGGCGACAATGGCCACCACCCAGGCGGCGACCGCCACTTCCTGCCCCCAGGGCGCGGCCGAGTCGCCCGAGGGAGGCAGCCGGCGGTAGAGCCAGTGGGCGGCCAGTAGGTGTCCGAGCCACACCATGCCGAGCGCCGACCACGCGGCCCGGCGGTGCCCGGCGACGACAGCGCTGAAGCAGCCCACGGCGACGGCCAGGAAGATCGGGCCGTAAGGATATCCGGCACCGAGATAGACCATCGCCGCGGCGGAACTCACGAAGACGGCCACGACGGGGTGACGGTGGCGCAGCAGCAGCACGGCCACGGAGGCGAGGAGCAGAAGCCGGGCGAAGAGGTCCAGCGGTGCCTTGTCACCGGCCTGGCCGTGGGCCGCCACGCTCGACCCGACCATGACGACGACGCCGATCAGCAGAGTCGACACCCACGGCAGGCGGGCGGCGGACCGCCCGCGTACTCCAATCAGCCAGCGCGGCGGCTCCGGGTGGCCCCAGGGCGTGCCGGGCCCCCGGGGACCCGCCGTGCCGCCGTCCGGTCCGCCGTGCGCCCAGGGGCGTCGCCGCGGGGGTCCGCCCTGTTCGCCCGGGGGGCCACCGCTTGCCTGTGAGCGCTGCTCTTCCATGCCGGCCACGCTAGACCGCGGACCACCGCGCGGGCGTCCGCCGGGCGTGGCGATCACCCGTACTCCCTGTGGAGTACGGCGAACGGGGGCGGGCGGGCCGGGAGCTGTCGGATCAGGGTCGGTCGAAGCGGGAGAGGTGAAGCGGACTGCCGGGCGGGCGCCGCGGATCGGCCGGGAATCAGCCGGAGGTCAGCCGGGGGTCAGCGCTGCGCCCGGACGGCCGCGCTCTCAGTATTCGCTGCGCCCGCCGCGCCCAACGTGCCGCGAGCCGCCGTGCCTAGCAGGCCGACCGTGCGGCCCAGTTCCTCGACGGCATGGCGGAAGAAGCTGTCCCTGGCCTCCACCACCCGGTTGAACTGGCCGAAGATCTCGAACGACACCAGCCCGAACAGCTGTGACCAGGCGGCGACGATCGGTACGGCGACGGCGGGGGGCAGGCCGGGGGCCAGTTCGGCGGCGAGCCGCTCGGCCTCGGGGCGCAACTCCTCGGCGAGCGGCGGCAGCGCGAGCCCCACCTCGCGGTGCGCGTCCTCGACGACGGCGATGAGGACGAGGCCGACGCGCGAAGCGGGCGCGATGGTGGCCTGCGGCGCGGTGTAGCCGGGCACCGGCGAACCGTAGATCAGGGCGTACTCATGAGGGCGCGCCAGCGCCCAGCCGCGAACGGCGCAGGCGACCGCGACCCAGCGGGCCAGATGCGCGGCGGGTGCGGAGCCGTCCCGGGCAACGGTCCGGCGGGCCTTCTCGGCGGCCTCGCCCACGGAGTCGTACGCCTCGACGATCAGGGCGGTGAGCAGTTCGTCGCGGCTGGGGAAGTAGCGGTAGAGGGCGGAGGAGACCATGCCGAGCTCACGTGCCACCGCGCGCAGCGAGAGCTTCGCCGCTCCCTCGGCGGCGAGCTGCTTGCGCGCTTCGTCCTTGATGGCGGCGGTGACCTCGATACGGGCCCGTTCCCTGGCTCCTCGGATAGCGCTCATGGGCGCATTCTGCCACGATTCCAGAGCGCCGACCAATAACGAGAGCACTGCTCTTGCATTCGAGCACCACTCTCATGCACACTGATCTCAAGCGAGAGCACCGCTCTCCGAAACTGTGGGGGTCACCATGTCGCAGGCTTACTACCTTCAGGGAAGCCCGCTCAACGTCCGGCTGAACGGCTATGTCGGCCGGCTCGCCCGGTACGGCGTCAGCCTGCTCGGCACGCAGGAGCTGTCGGTCCGCGGCCGCAAGAGCGGCCGGATGCAGCGCATCCCCGTGAACCCTCACACCTACGAGGGCGCCCAGTACCTGGTCTCGGCACGCGGCCACTCGCAGTGGGTGCGCAACATGCGGGCCGCGGGTGGCGGCGAGCTGCGCAAGGGCCGCAGCAACCGCGCCTTCACCGCCGTGGAGATCGCGGACGACGAGCAGAAGGTGCTCGTCGTCCGCGCCTACCTGAAGCGCTGGGGCTGGGAGGTCAATCAGTACTTCCAGGGCATCACGGCGAAGTCGACGGACGCCGAGCTGCTGGCGGCCTGCCCCGACCACCCCGTCTTCCGGATCACCGTCGAGGGCTGACCGGCCGGCCCGCCCCGACGGCTCCCTTCCCCCGGGTGGCGACGGCTACTTGCGGTCCATCGTGGACAGCGCCCGCTGCGCCAGCGGATGCGAGCGGACCAGCTCGGCCAGCGAAGTCGTCCCCCGGGTGATCCCCGCGAACGCGTTCCACGCCGGGCGGAAGCCCGTCAGCACCGCGTGCAGCAGACCCGGGCGCCGCTCGAAGAGCTTCAGCATCCGCCGTCCCACGCTCATCTCGACGCCCAGCCCGGCCTTGATGGCGAAGGCGTAGTTGAGCGCCTGACGACGGGCGTCCACCGCGTCGTGCGACTCCGCGACCCGGACCGCCCACTCACCGGCGAGCCGTCCCGAACGCAGCGCGAACGAGATGCCCTCGCGCGTCCACGGCTCCAGCAGACCGGCCGCGTCACCGCACACGAGGACCCGGCCGCGCGACAGCGGCGAGTCGTCGCTGCGGCAGCGCGTCAGATGGCCGGAGGAGATCTTGGGCTCGAAACCGGCCAGGCCGAGCCGCGCGACGAAGTCCTCCAGATACCGCTTCGTACCGCCGCCGTCGCCGCGCGCCGAGATCACTCCGACCGTCAGGGTGTCGCCCTTGGGGAACACCCAGCCGTAACTGCCCGGCATGGGGCCCCAGTCGATCAGCACCCGGCCGGCCCAGTCCTCCGCGACCGTCTGCGGAACGGGGATCTCCGCCTCCAGGCCGAGGTCCACCTGATCCAGCTTCACCCCGACGTGGGCTCCTATCCGCCCGGCACTGCCGTCCGCACCCACCACCGCACGGGCCAGAACCGTCTCGCCGCCGGACAGCACGACCGCGACCGTGCGCCGGTCGGGCACCGCGGCCCCGTGCTGCTCGACCCGGGAGACCGTCGCCCCGGTGCGCAGTTCGGCTCCGGCCTTCTGCGCCTCCTCGACCAGGCCCGCGTCGAACTCGGGGCGGTTGATCAGCCCGAAGAGCATGCGCTTGGAGCGGCGGGTCCGCGAGAGCCTGCCGTTGAGCGAGAACGTGACCGCGTGGATCCGGTCCCGCAAGGGCAGTTCGAAGCCTGGCGGCAGCGAATCACGCGAATACCCGATGATGCCGCCGCCGCACGTTTTGTAACGGGGCAATTCCGCCTTCTCCAGCAGCAGCACCCGACGGCCGGCTACCGCCGCCGCGTATGCCGCGGAGGCGCCCGCCGGTCCGGCGCCGACTACGACGACATCCCACACGGACGACTCTTCGTGCTCATGTCCGGCGTCTGCGTTCTCGCTGCTCACGATGTGCTTCTGCTCCCGATCCGACCAGTGGCCCAAGCTGCTCACGGCATCCTACGGCGCGTTCGGGCCGACCCCCGCTGTGGGAGGATCGGCCGTGCCTCCGTCGTCACCACAACGCCACGTTCGCGGCGTTCAAGTACGCGGATTCGTACACATAACGTCGCACCTGCTAGGAGCGTGCCCATGACCGCCCATCCGATTCCCGAAACCATCGCCTCGCTGATGCCCCGCGCGAAGACGGAGCTCGCCGAGCTGGTGGCCTTCCAGTCGGTGGCGGATCCCGCGGTGTACCCGAGGAGCGAGTGCGACGCCGCGGCCGAGTGGGTCGCCGGGGCGCTGCGCGAGGAGGACTTCCAGGACGTCGCCCTGCTCGACACCCCGGACGGCAGCAAGGCCGTGTACGGCTTCCTTCCCGGTCCGGCCGGAGCGCCCACCGTGCTGCTCTACGCGCACTACGACGTGCAGCCGCCGCTCGACGAGTCCGCCTGGCTCTCCCCGCCGTTCGAGCTGACCGAACGCGACGGCCGCTGGTTCGGCCGGGGCTCGGCCGACTGCAAGGGCGGCTTCGTCATGCACATCCTCGCGCTGCGCGCCCTCAAGGCGAACGGCAGGGTCCCGGTCTCCGTGAAGGTGATAGCCGAGGGCTCCGAGGAGCAGGGCACCGGCGGTCTGGAGCGGTACGCGCAGGCCCACCCCGGGCTGCTCGCCGCCGACACCGTGGTGATCGGCGACACCGGCAACTTCCGCGCCGGTCTGCCGACGGTCACCTCGACCCTGCGCGGGATGACGATGCTGCGGGTGAGCCTCGACACCCTCGAAGGGAACCTGCACTCCGGGCAGTTCGGCGGCGCCGCGCCCGACGCCCTCGCCGCGATGATCCAGCTGCTCGCCTCGCTGCGCGCCGAGGACGGCACGACGACCGTGGACGGCCTCACCACCGACGCGAAGTGGGACGGCCTCCAGTACCCAGAGGCGGACTTCCGCAAGGACGCGAAGGTGCTGGACGGGGTGGAGCTGATCAGCACGGGTACGGTCGCGGACCGGATCTGGGCACGGCCGGCCGTCACCGTGATCGGGATCGACTGCCCGCCGGTCGTCGGCGCGACGCCCTCGGTGCAGGCGAGCGCACGGGCCCAGATCAGCCTCCGGGTGCCGCCGGGCGGCGATGCCGACGAGGCGACGAAGCTGCTCACCGCGCATCTGCTCTCGCGCGCCCCGTGGGGCGCCAGGGTCTCGGTCGAGCAGATCGGCCAGGGGCAGCCCTTCCGCGCCGACGTCTCCAGCCCGGCGTACACGGCGATGGCGGACGCCATGCGGGTGGCGTACCCCGGCGAGGAGATGCAGTCCTCCGGGATGGGCGGCTCGATCCCACTCTGCAACGCGCTCGCCGAGCTGTACCCGGAGGCGGAGATCCTGCTGATCGGGCTGAGCGAGCCGGAGGCACAGATCCACGCGGTGAACGAGAGCGTGTCGCCCGAGGAGCTGGAGCGGATGTCGGTGGCCGAGGCACTGTTCCTGCAGAACTACGCCGCCTCCAAGCAGGCCTGAACACCCGGATCGTGCCCCGGGGGCCGGGCCCGCTCATCGCGGACCGGCCCGCCGCCACCACGCGTCGGGCGGCGCACGCCCGACGCGTGGATCCGTGCGGCCACGCCCGTCGTCCCGTACGTCCGCCGCACGGATCGCCCGGGGTCAGCCGACCGGGACCCCTGCCTCCAGGTTGAACACGGCTGACTTCTCGCGCGCCCGCAGCGCCCAGCGCAGCCGTTCGTAGCGGGTGGGCGGCAGCATGGTGGCCGCCTCCGCCTCGGTGACGAACCGCCAGCCGCGCAGCTCGGAGCCGGGCAGCACCAGCCGCTCGGCGTCCCGGCCCGGCAGCAGCCCCCCGTCGAAGATCAGCCGCAGGCCACCGAATCCGGGCGGCTCGGGCGCCTCCCAGTCGATGACCAGCAGTCTCGGCACCTGTTCGAGCCGTATGCCTATCTCCTCGGCGACCTCCCTGATCCCGGCCTGCGCCGGGGCCTCGCCCGACTCCACGACGCCGCCCGGGAACTCCCAGCCGGGTTTGTAGGTGGGGTCGACGAGCAGCACCCGGCCCTCCTCGTCGAAGAGCAGTACCCCGGCCGCGACGGTCTCCGCGGTCGGGTCGGGTGTCTGCACGATGCCGCAGGCCGGGGCCGCCCCGCTGTGTACGGCCTCGGCTATCCGGACGGCGGTCTCCCTCGGAGTGAGCGCGCTGTTGTCGATGGTGTGGGCGTCGCCGGTGATCCAGTCGAGCGCCGAGCGGTAGGGGCCGATGTGCTCGTACGCCCACTGCCGGACCTGCTCGCTCCGTTCGGGATCCTCGTCGGCTTCCACTCGGTCGGCGATCCGTTGCCGCAGGATCGTTTCCTCAGGTGAGAGCAGCACATGGCGCACCGGAATGCGCCGGGAGGCGAGCCCTCCGAAGATCTCGTCGCGGTACTCCTGTCGCAGCAGCGTCATCGGCACCACCAGTACCCCACCGACCTCGGCGAGCAGGGCCGCCGCGGTGTCCACCACCAGACGCCGCCAGATCGGCAGGTCCTGGAAGTCGGTCACCTCGGCGAGCTTCTTCTGGGGCAGCAGATACCGCAGCCCCCCGCCGGTCAGTTCCGGGTCGTAGAAGGTGCTGTTCGGGATCAGATCGATCAGTTCGCGCGCGGCGCTGGTCTTCCCCGCGCTGAACGCACCGTTGATCCAGACGACAGTCACTGGTACTCCAGAGTGAAAAGGCCGCTGACCAGCGGCGGAGCGGGTTTCGCCGGTTCGTCTGGGAGAGGTATGGGAAGTGAGGGTGCCCATACCCCGGCACACACCACCCCCTCTCGGACTCCCTGGAGATACCCAGTGGTCCGCTCTTTCATCGCGATCGTCACCTCGCTGAACGTACCCTCCACACCGGGCAGCTCATGCCGGCTGGTGACCGCATAGACGGTGGCGACGGTAGCCTTGCCGGTCTTGCGGTCGGTGCGGCGGCGCTTCATTTGGACCGCCTGGCAGGTGCCAGGGAAAGGCAAGTTACTGACCGGTGGCGACGTTGATCCGGCGGAACTCGGAGCAGCCGTGGCCGCCCGGCCCCTGCCCAAGGACGCCACGAGCAAGGAGAGCGCCGCCCGGCAGGCGGAGGTCCAGGCCGCAGCCGAAGCTCCGTGCACGCCGCAGCCCTGGCCTCGTACGGCTGGAAGCTGCGCGCCGTCTTCCCGCCCGCCGAAAGCGACGCGGGTGACGCGCTGCGCCACTGCGCCTGGAGTGGGATCGAATCCTTACCGAGTGGTGCCGGAGCCGGCCGCGTGCTGTCCGGCCTGGTCAGCGCCAAGCGGCTTCGTAGTCGGTCCGGCTCGTGACGCCTTGTGCTGGACCTTCCGCTCACGCATCGCTCACGCATGAAGGTGATGCAGGGGTTCGATGTCTCGGCCGAGGAGTCGCATGCCGACCCTGCTGTGGGGTGCACAGTGCGGATAGATGATGGGTGCCGTCGAGCGTGATCAGCGTAGTAGTTCGGACGGTTATCCCAGTACGTGCGGCCGGTCTGCTTGGGAGATCCGTCAAGGGGCGGGCAGCAGACGAGGCACCGCGCGAACGTATTTCACCATCAAGCCTTTTTCACCTATCACGGTCTGACCTGTGGTTTCAGACAGGCTGGAAGCGGCTCAGGAACATGTCCGAGCCCGAGGCCCTGGCGTAACAGCGGTCACGCCGGCCGGGCCGACAGGGAACTGCCGGGTAACCGTCCCGTCCTCGGGTCGTTTGGTCGTGGAAGGCCGAAGCTGAGGGAAGGGCTGGACGATGACGGAATTGACGGTCGAAAAATTCGGCACCGAAAATCTCGCGGAACTGGTCCAGGAACTGTTCGGGTTCCCGCAGGACGGGCTGGACCCGGCGACGACACTTGATGAGCTGGGCCTGGACTCTGTGGCCCTGATGGAGCTGGGTGCGATCGTCGAAGAGCGCACCGGACTGAAGCTGGGAAGCCGGCTGATCGGTATCTCCGGAGCCGAGTCCTTGGACCAGGTGGCCAGGACGATCGCCGACGTCGCGGCGTGACAGCGACGGACGGTTCCCGCGCACTGCTCGCATCCGGCCCGGTTCAGCCGGCCGGTCCGCACGTCACGGTGTCCGGGAGGGCCTGTGGGTGAGGGGGGTCGCCGTTACCGGTGTCGGTCTGCTCACTCCGGCAGGTACCGACGCGGAGACGAACTGGAAGAACCTGTGCGCGGGGCGTTCGCTGGCAGTCCGGAATGAGGAGTTCCAGGGGCTGGAGGCCGGTATCTCCTGTGACGTGCGGGGTTTTGATCCCGTGGCCGAACTCGGCCGGCGGCTTGCGCGCCGCCTGGACCGGTTCGCCCACCTCGGGCTCGTCGCGGCCCGCCGTGCCGTGCGGGATGCGGGCCTGTGCATCGCGGACTGCCCGCCGCAGCGGGTCGGCGTCGTCATCGGTGTGGGGTCGAACAGCCTGCGGACCTACGTCACCGAGTTCACGCGGCTCGGTCAGGACAGGCCCGCCGCGGTCTCGCCGCTTGCTCTTCCCCGTAGCGTTCCGGGCATGGTCGCCGGTGAGATCGCCCTGGACACCGGGGCGTTGGGGCCGAACTTCACGGTCTCCAGCGCGTGTGCGTCGGGCAGCAACGCGCTCGGTGTGGCCCGGGGCATGCTGCTCGGCGGTGTGTGCGACGTGGTTCTCGCGGGCGGCAGCGAATCGTGGTCGCGCATGACCGCCGTCTGCTTCTCGCAGATGAGGGCGCTGTCGAGGCGGACCGATCGACCCGGCCTCGCCTCGCGGCCGTTCGACGCCGATCCAATGACGCTGCCATTGTTGCAGGCAGACGGCAGCCAACTGGCCGATACCGTCCCCCTGGGGTACAACCCGGTGCGCGGCTTCATCCCGTTCGAAAGGATGGTCCGCATCCATGCGGACAACGAAAACGGTGACATCGAAGTTCGCCTGGCTACCGCCGTCCAACTGGTCGCTACGGGCGGAGCCCCGCCCGTTCCATTGACCGTGACTCTCAACCGCATGACCCTCACTACCGCGGTTCAGACGTTCAAGGCCGCAGACATCTTCGATGGCTCTCTCGCCGGGGCTTCCGTTGCAGTACCGCTGTCGATCCTGACTGTCTCCTTCACGTCACCTGCGTCCTGGGCGAACTCGGCACCACCGCCGTCGTTTGCTGGGAAGGGCCACTTTGGGGTGCCGCGCGGAGCGTGGCCGGCTCGCGAGGGGCTGGTCCGTTTCCGAGATGCTGTGCCGGTCCAGGCCAGCACAGCATGGCACCCGCTTCGTTACCGCTTCTGACACCGCTGGAGTCCCTGCATAAGCACCGGTCCCGGATTTTTCACCCAGGCCGTCAACTTCGGGAGCCCGCAGCCCGGCGGAGTCGACCCCCGCACCGGGCTGTTCGCCGTCTCCGTCGCCCTGCCTGAGCTGGACGGGAACAACCTGCAGGGGCCTTCCTTGGCGCTGACCTTGCGCTGTGCCCCGCTCAACCCCACCCACACCGGCTTCGGCCGCTCCGTCACGACCCGGCTGACCACCTACGACGCGAGCGACCGGCTGCTTGTCCTGTTCACCGGCGAGCAGTGCAAGACCCAGGAGACGGACGCATCCCTCGTCCTGCTCCAGAGCAAGAACGACACGGTCCGGATCACCAAGGAGCAGGACGCCTACCGGGTCTTTCACCGCTCCAGGTTGGTCGAGGTCCTCACCGGCCCGAAGCACCCTCATCCCATCAAGGTTCCCGTCGCCCTGGTTTCGAATGCCGGCCACCGCCTGACCCTGGCGTGGGACTTCAACGGCCCGGTACCCGCGCCTTCGCCAGGTCCGCGACCCCGCGGACGCCCTCCTTGCCGTGGACTACGACGGTGACTCCAAGGCGACCCTGGTTTACCAGCCCGGCACGCCGAAGAGCGCCCGCTTCGAGCTGCGCATGGAGGAGGGACGCCTCAGCCGCGTGGTGCTGCCCACGCCCGGAGCGGACTACCGCTTCGCCTATGGTCAGGTCGCCGGGAAGGCGAGTGGGGGCCATGGATCACCGGCGTGGCCAACCCGCTGGGCGCCCACGAGCAGGGGCCTGACCGCTCTCCCGACCAAGACCAAGAGCTCCGAATGGCGCATCGCCCTGCCGACGCCCTGCCGACGCCGTGCCGGCGCTGCCTCGAACAGCACCGCGACCGACAGCGCAAGGAACGCGAGGCGGCGGGGACGGGCTGGAAGGACAGTGGCTACGTCTTCACCCGCCTCGACGGCGCTCCGATCGAAGGGTCCACCCTCACCCGGCACTTCAACATCCTGCTCCGCCAGGCCACACTCCGCCACATCCGGTTCCACGACCTCCGCCACTCGACCGCCACCCTCCTCTTGGAACAGGGGGTGGAACTCATCGTGATCAAGGAACTCCTCGGACACGCCCACATCGGCGTCACCGCCGGCGTCTACGCCCATGTCCGGCTCCGCCTCCAGCGCGACGCCATCGACCTTCTTGGCAACGCCCTCCGTAACCCCGCCAAGATCACCGGCGAGTCCGACGACGGCGATGAACCACATCTCTGCGCGGCGCCCGTCCGCTGACGTTGCCGTCAACTACTGCCGTCAAGAGCCCCAGAGGCCCCGCCGGAGTCAAGAATTCCCGGCGGAGCCTCTGGCTTTTTCAAACTGACAGCTCCTGCTGCGCCTCGGCATACGAATTAGCCGGGACAAGCTCGGACATCTTCCTGAAGAAGATCATCCCAGCCGCTTTGACAGCCTCCAGGAAATCCGCAGATGAAGCATTTACCGTCTTCGTTTCTTCGCCAATCTTGGCAGTCACCAAGACGCGAGACCCTGCGGCCCGAAAAGAGAGCTTGATCGGCTGATCCGGGAAATAGGTCTCCGCGTAACTCGACGACTGCATTTTCGCCACCATCTCGGCGATATAACACCAGAGCTGGTCAACGTAGTCCCACTCTTCAGTACCGATGATTTCCAATCCATCAACGGACAGCCGAATGGCACCTTCGATGTAGTCAAGGTCGGGCGGCGGGGTACGGCAGGTTTCCACCCGCACGAACCCACCGTCCGCGCCCTTCAGGAACGTCTCAATCTCAACCACGCCTCAGGTCCTTCGATGATGGTTATTCCGGATAGAACTGGCCCACTCGACCTTTATTCATGCCGAGTACGTAAGCGACGCCGTTGACGTTCCCGCGAATCTGATACATGCCTTGACTGCCTCGCTGAACCAGCGTATCGCGGTTCTGTCACATGACTTGACCGATAGCACCTTGGACGTCATCAACACTCATGCTCGAATCGAAGAAGGATTGCGTCTTCTTCACCGAGCCATCCCAATACTTCGGGTGATGACGAGTGAGGATGTGCTCCATTCCCTTCTTATCCAGCAAGAGGGACTGATTCCCGAACTGGAACCGCTGGAGAGCGGGAAGGCATCCGCCACTGTTATGAACCAGAACCGGCGTAGCCCCCGCCAGCACATAGTACGTATTCGCGTTGCTCTGCTGCCGTCGGCGGTGTGCATCGCGGGCACCGAACCGGCGCTGAAGATCAAGGACCAGCAGACCGGAGAGGTCGCCACCGACCGGGAGACCGGGGCGTCGCTGTACACCGTGACCGTGGTGCTCATGGAGGACGGTCGCGCCGAAGTCCTGAAGATCACCGTCCCGGAGACGGGCCTTGCGGCCGGGCTGAAGCCGGGCGTGATGGTGCGGCCCGTCGAGCTGTTCGCGACCCCGTGGGCGCGGATCTTCAACGGTCAGCTCTCCGAGGGCGTTGCCTACCGGGTCGCCCGTCTGGAGCTGGTGACGGTGGAGGCGGCCCAGTGATCCGCTTCGAAAATTCAGTGCTGGAGTACGCGCCGGACGTGCTGCTGGCCGTGGCCGTGCTGGTCGGTGTGTGGCTGCTGGTGACGGTGGTGCGCTATGTGCGGGCCGACCGGGGCACGCGGGTCAGCATGCGGCAGGCCGTGCGGGTGCGCTGGGGCTGGGTGCGGCTCGCGCGGATGGCCGGGCTGACGGTCACCGACAAAACGCCTGGACTGCTCGCGCAGATCACCGCGTCCAAAGACAGCCCCGCCCCCGCACCTCGGGTGCTCACTCCCCGGATCAAGGTGAAGCCGGACCGGTTCGGCGTGGTCGTGCGAGCGAAGACTCTGCCGAAGGTCGGGTTGGAGGAGTACCAGAAGTCTGCGCGGTTCCTGGCGGATGCCTGGCGGTGCACGCGGGTGTCCGTGCTGCCGGACGGCCCCGGCAGGGTGGTGATCCGGGGCGTGCGCTCCGACCCGCTGACCACGCCGACCACGCACCGGCCCACTGGCCTCCCGCCCGTGGACCTGACGCGCTGGGAGCTGGGCATCGACGAGTACGCCGCGAAGGTGTGCGTGTCCCTGGCCAACGTGCCCGGGGTGACGGTGGCCGGCGTCCCGGGTGCGGGCAAGACCTCGGGGGTCAACAAGTTCGTCTGTGACTTCGCGCCGTCTGCGTCCGTGCAGTTCGTGACGGCTGACGGGAAGGTGTCGCGGGCCTCGGAGGGCGACTACGCCGACCTGGTGAAGCGGATGTTCGCGTTCTGCGGAGACGATCTCGATGAAGCGAACGCGCTGTTCAAGCGCCTGGTGGAGCTGCGCAAGCGGCGCTCGGCGACCATCCGTGACGTGCTGGGCGTGAAGAACATGTGGCACGTCGGGCCCTCGCCGCAGTGGCCGCTCACCGTCCTGATCATTGATGAGGCGCACACGTACTTCCGCGAGTACAAGGGCAGCGACCCGGCCACGAAACGGCTGGCCGCGCTGACGGCGGAGAACGCCCGGCTGGTGGAGGACCTGGTCAAGAAGGGCCGCAGCGTCGGCATCCTGGTGATCCTCATCAGCCAGAAGACCACCGGCGACGCCATCCCCACCTTCATCCGCGACGTGTGCCCCATCGGGCTGTCCTTCGCGCAGAAGACCGTGGAAGCCGCAGTGGCCGCTCTGGGTGACGACATCCGCAACTGGCCCGACGCCAGCCCGGTCACCTTGCAGGACCCCGCCTACGTCGGCGTCGCGGTGATGGCGATGCAGGGCCGCCCCGGCTACACCCGCATCCGCACCCCCTACGTCTCCGACACCGACGCGGCCCGGATCGCCGAGGAGACCTCACACCTGACCGCCGACCCCGACCTGTGCCTGGACGCCCTCCTCGCCTCGCCCGGCCGGACCACGGCACCCCTGCCGTCGCTCACCAAGTAGCCCCGAAAGCCCACACTGGAAAGGAGGTTGAGGACATGGCGGAGGAACGGTTCACCCGGCGCACCGTGACCGTGGTCATGGCGGTCATCGCGGCCCTGGCCTTCGTCTTCTCCTTCGGCAACGTCTGGGCGCTCGCCCTGCGGCTCGGCGTCCCCCACCCGATCGCCCCGCTGATCGCCCCCATGGTCGACCTGTCCGTCGTCGGGCTCCTGGTCGCCCTGCGGTTCCTGGCCCTGCGCGGCGTCCCCAAGGCGGAGTTGAAGGCCGGTACCCGGCTGCTGCACCTGTGCAGCCTGCTCACCCTCGCGCTGAACACCGCCGAACCGTTGCTGGCCGGACGCTACGGACGGGCCTGCCTGGACACCGTCGCCCCGCTCCTGCTGCTCGGCTGGGGCCACGTCGGCCCCGCCTTCCTCGCCCAGTTCCACACCCCCACCCACCCCACCCCGCAGCTGGAGGCCGCTGCCACCCTTGCCGCCGAGCCGGTGCCCGACGAAACACCCACACCCGAATCGATACCCCGGCCGCCCGTTCCGGTCCTCGCAGCCCCGGCCGAGGAACCGCAGCTCGCCCCGGCTCCGGCCGCTGCTCTGCCCGTCACCGTCGCCAAGACGACCCGGCCCACCTCCGGCCCGGCCCTGCCGCCCGCCCTACTGAACGCGGCCCGGCGCATCGCGGATACCCACTGCGCCGAGCACGAAGCGCCGATCACAGCAGCCCAGTTGGGGACTCGCATGGGCGTCGCCCTGCCGGTGGCCACCGCCGCCCTCGCTCAGCTCTGAGCCCAGGCCCTCATCGGCCACATCCCCCTCGCTGAATCCCACGCCCGTCCATGGGCCTGGTTCGTCATGCCCCGAGCAGCACCAACACGCCTCCTCGCCTGGCTGGTTGCTGCTCGGGGCCGCTCACCCGAACAGAAGGGATACCCCGACATGGTCACCCTGGACCTGCGCCACGTGGCAAGCCCCGCCGTGCGGGACCTGCTCCACCTGGTCAACCACCCCGACTTCGACCGCGCACAGCAGCAGATCGAACGCCTCGGCGGCTGCACCGAACCCGTCCGCCTCACCGGCCGCACCGCCACGGTCGACACCACGACCGGCGAGGTACTGCGCACCTACACCACATCCGACGAGCCCACAGGCAGCCTGCTCACCGGGTGCGGCAATCGCCGCGCCTCCCGCTGCCCTGCCTGCTCCCGCCTCTACGCCGCCGACACCTACCACCTCATCCGCGCCGGCCTGTCCGGCGGCAAGACCGTCCCCGACACCGTCCGCACCCACCCCCGCGTCTTCGCCACCCTCACCGCCCCCTCCTTCGGCCCCGTCCACAACCGCCCCACCACTCCCGGCGGCGACATCCGCCCCTGCCGCTGCCGCGAGCTCCACGAACGTGACGACGCCCTGATCGGGACGCCGCTGAACCCGAAAACGTACGACTACGCGGGGGCGGTCCTGTTCAACGCCCACGCCGGAGCCTTGTGGGCCCGCTTCACCACCTACCTGCGCCGCGAGCTCGCCGCCGGGCTCGGTATGACCCAGAAAGCCGCCCACACGGTCCTGCGGATCTCCTTCGCCAAGGTCGCCGAATACCAGAAGCGCGGCCTGGTCCACTTCCACGCCGTGATCCGACTCGACGGCCCGGACGGCAGCAGCCAGCCCCCGCCGTCGTACGCCACCGTCGCCAAGCTCACCGACGCCGTACGCGCCGCCGCCGAACGGGTCCGCATCACGATCACCTCGGACGCGATCGGGGAACGCGAACTCTCCTGGGGCCAGCAGCTCGACGTCACCGAGATCGCCGCCTTCGGCACCGACAGCGAACTCACTGACCAGGCCGTGGCCGCCTACGTGGCGAAGTACGCCACCAAGTCCGCCGACGCCTCGGGCACCCTCGACCGCGCCCTGTACTGCCGTCCCTGCCAGGGACGCGGAGCCACCGTGCTTCCCCACGGGACCCCGCTCCCGTGCACCGCATGCGACGGCACCGGGCAGGCCCGGCGGCTGCCCCGCCTCGCCGTCGCCCAGCACGTGCGGCAGATGATCCGCACCTGCTGGGAACTGGGCCGCCTGCCGGAATTCTCCGAACTCAAGCTCTGGAAGTGGGCGCACATGCTCGGCTTCCGCGGCCACTTCTCCACCAAATCCCGCCGCTACTCCGTCACGCTCGGCGCGCTACGCGACACCCGCCGCGCCTGGTGCACCGACCAGGCCCGCACCCACGCCGGCCTCCCCGAACCCGATGCGGACACGACTCTCGTCGTCGGCCAGTGGAACTACCTCGGCTCCGGCCACAGCCCCGGCGCGAGCCTGCTCGCCGCCTCCGTCTGGCACCGCAGGGAACTGGAACGACAGTTCGCGGCCGAAGGGGGCTGCTGATGGCCTCGCCCGCGCTCGCCGCCCTCCACACGGAAGCGGTCCCGGCGATGGATCTGCTCACGGTGCCCCAGGTCATGGCCCGCCTCCAGCTCGGCCGCTCCGCCGTCTACGACCTTCTCCGCACCGGCCAGCTCGCCTCGATCACCCTCGGCCGCGCCCGCCGCATCCCCACCCACGCCCTTACCGACTTCATCCGCACCCGCCTCGAACAGGACGCCGCCTGATGACCACACCCCGCCCCACTTCGTCCCGCCGCTCCCGCACCCGTGCGAACGGCGACGGGACCATCTACCAGCGCAAGGACGGACGCTGGGAAGCCGCCGGATACGTGCTGGCCCCCGGCAACACCCGCAAGCGCGTCCGCGTCTACGGCATCACCCGCAAAGACGCGATGACCAAGCTCACCGAGAAGATCGCCGCCAGCAACCGCGGCCTCCCCGTCGCGGCGGCCGACAGCACCGTGAGCGCCTACCTCGCGTACTGGCTGGACGGCGTTGCCGTGCACCACCTGCGGGAGAACACCCACACCCGCTACGCCGCCTCCATCCGCCTCCACCTCAACCCCGGTATCGGCGCCAAGAAGCTCGCCCGGCTCACCACCCGCGACGTCCGCACCTTCCTCGACGGACTCCGCACCACCTGCCAGTGCTGCGCCCAGGAACGGGACGCTGATCGGCGGTCCTGCTGCGCCATCGGTCAGTGTTGTGAGAAGCGGCTGTCTCCGCTGACCGTCACGTACGTCCACGCGGTCCTCAAGTCCGCCCTGGAACACGCCGTCCGCGAGGACGAACTGCCGCGCAACGTCGCCCGCAACGTCAAGACGACCACGCCCCGCCCCAGACGCTTCCAGCCCCTCACCGCCACCGAAGCCCGACGGTTCCTCCAGACGGCCGCCGATGATCGTCTACACGCGCTGTACGAACTCGCCCTGCGCACCGGACTCCGCAAGGGCGAACTCCTCGGCCTCCACTGGGAAGACCTCGACCTCGACAGCGGCACCGCCACCATCCACCGCTCCCTCCAGCGCACCCGCAGCCAGGGCCTGACCGTCCTGAACACCAAGACCCTCGCCTCCGAACGCCGCATCGCCCTCCCCACCGAATGCATCAACTCCCTCAAGATCCACCAGGAACAGCAGCAGGAAGAACGCCAGGCGGCCGGAACGGGCTGGTCGGCCACCAGGCTCGTCTTCACAACCCCGAACGGCAGGCCGCTCGACCCCACCAACCTCACCCGCCGCTTCCGCCACCTCCTCCACAAGGCCGGGCTCCGGACGATCCGCTTCCACGACCTCCGCCACTCGACCGCCACCCTGCTCCTGGAACAGGGCGTCGACCTCGTCGTCATCAAGGAACTCCTCGGCCACGCCCACATCGGCGTCACCGCCGGCGTCTACGCCCACGTCCGACTCCGCCTCCAACGCCAGGCCATCGACACCCTCGGCAACGCCCTTCGCGATGGCGTCGACCCTGGCGACCTGCCGCCCACCGTGACGCCCGTCCGCTGACGTTGCCGTCAGCGTTGCCGTCAAACGACACAGATGCCCCACCAGTGCTTACTGGTGGGGCATCTGTTATTTCTCGCCGAAAACTTGAGAGAAATACTCGCGGAGGGTTCCTCGAATCCCACGATAACACCCGAAAGGAAGCCCTCACGTTCACTTACAAGAGGCGACGAAAAGAACCTCAGATGCGACTAATCGAAACTACTCCGTCCCCCTGAGAGGGCCAAATTTCGAGGGGGTGTGGTGATCACCAAGATCCTCGTGCCACGAGCATCGTCGCGCCAGAACATAACCTTCTCCGCCGTTAAGGAGGTACAGCGTCCCGGGGAGTTCTGCCGCCAGTTGGTCACCCAAAATTCGCCCCCTCTCGACACTGGTTGCCTCGCTGATTTCCAGGCGAGCGCAGTAGGGCTGCAGGTGCATCAGCTCAACCGCCGTGAAAAGAACATCGATCCGCGTCTCAAAGCCTTCCACGTTCACGCTGCGCAGGAGCAGCGTGGAGTGACTGACGGAGTACTGCCAAACTTGAAACTCGCGTTCCCACTCTGCGATCTTCGCCATGTCACCCTCCAGAAAGAAAACCAGGCTTGGGAACCTGCACTACGGACCCGCCTCGATAGAATGTGATGCTATCCCATGAGCGATCACCAACTCGCACAGCCTTCCCTACGTGGTACATCTCCCGTTCCGTCGCGAACCAGTTGCTCCCACTACCGTTGCGATAAGCGCTAGAGAACTGCTCGCCGGGATTAGCTCCACGGAACCCGTCGAGTGACACATGAAGCCTGACATTCGGGTTGTGAGCGGCCACACGAACCTCAGCCTCCCAAATATCACTATCCAGATAGTGGGTGTACCCCTTGCCTTCGGCGAATCCCCTCAGGCCATTCTTGCGGAGCCCCAATGCCACGTCCGTCGGGCATCCACCAGAATTATGCACCAGGACCGGCGTGGCCCCCGCCAGCACATAGTACGTGTGCTACGCGGACGCCTGTACCTGCTTTTATGCAGGTCAAGCGCGATTTGCTGGTCCGGTGACGTGCTTGGGGGTCCGTGGTTGTGCGGGGTTGTTGCCGTCAGCTACTGCCGTCAGCCGGTTCAGCCCAGGTACGGCTTCTCGCGCTGTTCCAGGAAGTGCTGGAGTCTGAGCTGTTGGGTGTGGTGCATCGGCAGTTGCTCGATCTCTTCGGGCCATACGAACCGGAGCTCGGTGGACTCGTCGGAGATTGCCAGCTGGCCGCCGGTGATGCGGGCGGTGAAGCAGACGTTGAACTGGCGGCGGACCTCGCCGTCGGTGTAGGCGATGATGTGTTTCGGGTCGGTGTAGGTGCCGACCAGGCCGGTGATCTCGACGTCCAGGCCGGTCTCTTCTTTGACTTCGCGGACGGCCGTGCCTGGCAGGGAGTCGGTGAGGTCCATGCCTCCGCCGGGTAGCGCCCACAGGTCGTTGTCGCGGCGGCGCTGGAGGAGGATGCGGCCGTGGCCGTCGGTGACGACGGCGGAGGCGGCGACGACCATGCTGTTCGGCTTGGGGGCGTTCGGGTCGTCGTAGTACTCGGTGCGGGCCACGATCAGCCTTCCTCTCGTACGGGCGTCGCCGTCGCCCACACCGCGTCGAAGCTCTCGGCATAGGTATCGAACATGCCGCCTGTCTCATGTCGCCGAAGATGCCACACGGGGGCGGCGTACGCGTTGACGCCCCAGACGTGGGCGTTGACGAGTTGCTGGTCGTCGGCGCGGTAGAGGGAGTTGTAGAGAGTGGTGCCGTGGGTGCGGACCTCGATGCCGGGGCTGCCGGTGAGCGGCCTGTAGTGCATGAGGGCGAGGCGGCAGCGGGATTCGATGCCGTGGCCGAACCGCTCTTCCTGGCCGCGGGCTTGGACGTTGTCGCTGTCGGGGTCCCCGATCGCGATGCGGACGGTGCAGCCTTCGGTGGCGCGTTCGGTGAGGAGCTCGTTCAGCCTCGGGTACGCCTCGTGCAGGAAGACGGCCGCATACACGAGGATGTCGATCCGCTCCCGGGCCTGGGCCATCAGGTCGGTGAACGTCGAGACGGGGAGGTCGGCCCGCTGCTCGTAGAGCGCGACCAGTTCGGGGCTGATGGCGCGGGCGGGGCGGGCCTGGCGGAGCGCCGGCCAGAGTGCGTGCACGTCTTCTCCCAGGGCTCGGGCCGCCTGGAGGGCTGTGGTACGGCGTGGCGTGCGCCCGAGGTTCACCCAGCGCTCGACCGACTTGGGGTCGACCTCGACTTCCTGAGCGAGGGCGGCGTACGTCCAGCCTCCCGCCGACATGACGGCTCGTAGTCTTTCGTTCGGCATGAGTCTCCCCCTTCGTCTCAGGACGGCACTAGGGACGTTCTACATGGTGCGGGACGTCCCAGAGTGGGGTTTGGTGGAGGTTCCTTCGTCCTGGCGACCGGCGTGAGGATCGGTGCCGACCCTGCGGCACCGTCAAGCCCAGGGGCACGGATTCACGCCGCTGAGGAGCGTCTACGTGCGAAAGTGCGCCACAGATTATGTTCCCGCCCTGCGACTGGATGCCCGGTCGCGGACCGCCTCGCCGGGGTGGTCACGATGACGGACCGCAATTCTGACGCGGTCCAGTGCACCCTCTCGCCCAGTGTGGGCGCCGTGGCGGTCGACCGGCGGAACGGCAAGGTGTGCGTAGTGATGGGGCATGTCGGGCCGTACGTTCAGCTCCGGCCGCCGCGCGGTGGCCGGGAGTGGGACGTGCCGCCCGAGGATGTACGTCCACCGACCCCGGCCGAGGAGCTGAGCGCCAAGGTGGCCGTGGCCAACCGGAGGTGGGGACGGTGACCCCCCGCTCGGTCCTCCGCTACGAGACCTGGACTCTCCAGCCTGACCGCGAGCCGGACGCGGAGCCGGTCCTGTACGCGATGCAGTGTGCCGTGGACGGCGAGACGTCCCCGGCAAGCGAGGACTTCACCGAACCGCAGAACTGGGTTCTGCGGCACTGCGGCCAGAACCCGTCCCACCACACCTACCGGGAGATCATCACCCGGCCCTGGCGGGCTTGGCGGCAGACCTGACCGCCCTGCTCGCCCGGGTACCGCGCTGCCCCACCCGACTCCCGTCCCTGCCGGGCGTAACTGATTGAGGCTCCCCCGTCCTCGTCAGCCTCGGCAGGGACGGGCCTTCGCGCGCGCCGCGCCCATGACCGTGAGGTTCTGGCCTCAGCCCCAGAAAGTCAGCCACGACGGCGGGCATGCCGCCCGATCACCCGTCACGTGTGTCTCGCTCAACCCCGCACCGGCATCAGCCCAGTTATCTCCATCGTCACGGCCCCAGCCAGGCACCACGACTGGCGTTCCGGACGACAGCACCGCCGGGATACTGACGCCGCACGGTACGAGCGTGCCGGACTGCCTCTCGGATGCCCGGCCGGTCGGCTGCTGAGCGGTCGGACAGCGGGGCTTTCGGTTGGCAGTCCGGCCTATGCTCCCGGGCTCTGCGCGCCGAGTGGTCGGAGGCCGGCGCCAGCGGGGCGGCAGACAGGAGCGGGCGGCGGCCACCGGCCGCCGGCGCGCGGCGGTCCGCGTCAGCGGGACGCCCTTGATCAAGTAAAGAAACTCTGAACAGCCCGACGCGAGGCACCTCCAAGGAGCTTCTCGGCCACACTCCATCGGTGCAACCGACGCCGGTCGCGCGCATGCCTTACTCCGACTCAAGCAGCGAGCCATCAACACCCTCGGTCGCCGTACTCGGCCGCCACCCGCGTGGCTCTCGTCCACTGATGTTGCCGTCAGCTACTGCCGTCAGACGATCCGTGGGCCCCACCGGAGCGAAATCTGGCGGGGCCCACGGATAGGCATCAGAAATAAACGACTTCACCTCAGGATCAGTCGCACCCAAGCTGTTTCATGACCTCGGGTGAGGATCGCTATCGATGGCGACAACTAGCGATTCTGATCCACTTGCCAGATAGTCATGTTCTGGAAAGTAGTCCACATGAAGATGGTCATCCTGATCCGCTTCCAAAGCAAAGCTTTCGATGTTCTCAGCAAGGAGAGAAATCGGCTCCAGTCCACCTTGAATCTCTAGAGATTCACTGTCTCCGGATGAAGAAATCTTGATCTTCCCGCTCGCTTGCCGATATTTGATCCGCAACAGGGATCGACTGTACGGAGATGGGTTTGAGACCATTTCCAGACGGATTTCTCCCTGTCCACTCCTGAGCTCCCGCGCCAGGGCCACCAGATCGGACCGAGGTCCCGACAACTCCATTTCCCCAGTCGAATCACCGCGCAAGACCTTCAACATCACGCCTCCGAAAGTGGCCTACGGCCAGTAGTCGCCCGACCGAATCGTGGATGGATCGATAGCGGTGTGCGGATCCTTGAGTGGGCCACTAGTAACCGTCTTCCCATTGATCTGGGTTTCCAGGTTCAGATGCGGATTCAGTTTCTGGACGTGAGGGCTATTGGGGTTCACATCGAACCTTGCAATCTTCCTGACCACATTCCCAGCCGCATCCTTCGTAACGCTCATGAACTGGACTCCACCACTGCCCGATCGCACCACCGTTGCATTGTCGCCAACGTGTGCAACAGCACGGTTAACAGCCTCTCCCATCGAAATGCTGCAGCTGCTGTTGTGGACGAGCACCGGCGTCGCACCTGCCAGCACATAGTACGTGTGCAAGTCGTCGATCGTTAGGTTGTAAGTTCGCGCGTGCCCGCTATAGGCGCGATTGCCGGCAACCTTGACGGTGATGCCTCCAGGAGTCAGGAGGGTCATGTCTTCTGTCAAGTCGCCGGCGAGCACCCAAGACTTTTCAGACGGTACCCAGAACGGATGATCGTACGTTGCTGTGAGTTTCTTGTCACCATCAGGTGTCGATATAGCGAGTTCGTTGAACTGCTTATCATTTTCGGTGATGATGGTATGTGTGACTTTTTCGGATTTTGTCTCACCCGTCTCCGGGTTTGTAGCGAGTACCTTGTCACCGATTTTGATTTTGTCTATGTCTTTTGCTGTTCCGTCTGCCATGAGCACGCCCGTGCCGGCCAAGAAGCAATTGGCGCACCCGCCAGGCAGTCCTGTACCACGTTTCCCTGCACCAGACGCCCCTGCGCCACGCACCCCTGCGGCCAACACAAGGCTGAATCCGATGTTTCCACAGACGGGGCACGTGTCGACTGTCGGAAGGCTGTCTACGTGCTGCCAATGCCCGTAGAATTGTTGGAATTCCCAACAGCCGTCGACGAAGCTATAGCTGCATCGCTCGCGAAGGTAGAGTTCAACATTCAACTCGGTTGAAATCTCTGGGGTGTAGGTACCCCATCCCTTGGCCTGCTTGATAAGGGTTGAGACATCACCCTTCTTTCCAACGAACAGCTGCACGTCTTCTAGATCCGGGAAACCGTCTGGTGCGCCATCACCGAGATCCGTTATCGGACCAGCGCTGCTGTCCTGGCTGCTTTTGGTCTGATGGCAGGTGTAGTAGCAGCCGTTCTTGCCGGTGCCTCCAGGTGCTTTGCCAACACCCTTTCGCTGCTTGCCCGTGCGCTGCATGCTGTGGCCGGTGCCGTCATCGAGATACAGGCCAGTGGGGTCGGAGAAGGTGGCGGGGTTGTTGTTGCTGTACGTGTAGCCGTTCATCTGCTGGGGGTCGGCTACGTCCAGGATCGGGTCGATGGAGATGAAACGGCCGAGGTCGGCGTCGTATTCGCGTGCGCCGAGGTGGGTGAGGCCGGTGGTTTTGGTGTCGTTGGTGCCGCCCACGAAGCCCTTGGTGCTGGGCCAGGTGGTAGGTGCTGTGCCGCGGTCTCCACCGAAAGGGAGGGAACGGCGCTGGGTGATGGCAAGGTCGGTGGCTTGGATGGCGAGTTCGCCAGTGCCATGGTGATCGGCGATGGTGAAGGCGAAGGTGCCGTCGTCGTTGCGGATGGCTGTCTGGCCACCGCCGAGGTCGAAGTACCGGATGGCCTTCGCCTTGGTCGCGCCGGTGGGAAGGGTGACTTCGGTGTTCCCCAGGTACAGGGTGGTCTCGGTGGGGGTTCGGCCTATGAGCCGGTTGCCGGAGGCGTCGTAGAGGTAGCTGGTGGTCTTGCCGCTCTTGGTGACGCTTGACAGGTTGCCTTCGGCATCCCAAGTGAGCGACTGGCCCGGGCGGGTAACCGTGTTCCCCGAGGAGTCGTAGGCGTAGGTGTCGGTGGTGGAGCCGACGGGCCCAGTGGTGGTCCGGGAGCTCAGGCTGTGCGGCTGGGGTGCGCCTGGGGCAGGGTAGGTGTAGGTGTCCTTGAGGTCCTTGGCGGCGTTACCTGTTACGTCGTGGCGTGTCTGCGTGGCGCGGTTGCCGGACTTGTCGTAGGTGAAGGACTGCCAGTACGGGGCAGGGCCTCCGACCTGGGACGCCGCGGGTGCGGCTGCGCAGGTCGTTGTGGGCTGGGCCCAGGCTTCAGTGAGTCGGCCGAGGTAGTCGTAGGTGTAGCACTGGTTGTCCTTGCCGGTGCGGGAGCTGTCCGAGATCGAGCGGACGTTGCCGACCTCGTCGTAGTGGTAGGTGGCGTAGCGGTCGACGCCGGGCTGGTCCTGGCGGTCGACGCGGGAGGTGGCGAGGCGTTGTGTGCCCCACTCGTAGGTGTTGGTGACCTGCGTGATCTTGCTGCTGGAAGCCAGGCTCATCTGGTACTGGAGCGGTTTGCCGGTGAGGCTGTAGCTGACGCTGGACGTCATGCCCTCGCCGTAGACCGTGGCCGGGCGGAGGGTTGCGTTGTCGTAGGTGTAGTTGGCGGAGCCGCCCGGCAGGGAGCCGGCTGCGGAGTAGCTCACGCTTGCGGTGAGGCCGGAGGGACGGAAGACGGCCCCCGCCTGGTAGGTGCCCTGAAGGGCGCCCTCAGCAGCGGGAATGACGACCGCGGTCCGGGTGGGGCGGTAGAGCCTGTCGTAGGCGGTGACCTTGGAGGTGTAGGCCTGGCCATCCACGTACCGGGTGGATTCGGCGAGCTGCCCCTTGGCGCCTGTGAGCGTGTCGTAGACCTGCTTGGTCCGCAGGGTCCCGGTGGCGGACTTCTCGCGTACCTCGGTCTGGCGACCGAGGTTGTCGTAGAGGTACGCCAGTCCGGGCACGTCGGTGCGCGAGCCCTTGGTGAAGGTCACCTGGCCACGGTCGTCGTACGTGGTGGTTGTTGTGCCCTGGTCGGGGTCGGTCGTGGAGATCTTCCGGCCGAGCTGGTCGTAGGTGTACGTCCAGTGGTTTCCGGCGGGGTCGGTGACCTTGTTCAGTTCGTTGCGCGGTGTGTAGTGGTACGTGGTGCTGTCGTAGGCGGCATCGACGGAACGGCTGTGCAGCTGCCGCAGTTCCGTGGTGTTGCCGCGGGCATCGCTCAGCACTGTGGTGGCAGTGCCGCCGACCGGCGGAATGACGGTGACGCGGTCGCCACCGTAGATGGTCTTGGTGGTGCTGAGGATCTGGCCGCCGTCACCATTGCCGGCCATCTGCTGCGTCTGTACGGCGCGGTTCAGTCCGTCGTAACTGGTACGGGTTTGGGTCTCGACCGAGAGCGCGTCTTCCGGCTTGAACAATTCGGTGCTGGGCGCGTCCGTGACGTAGTAGGGCTCGAAGGACTTGGTGACGAGTCCGCGTTCGTCGTAGAAGGTGTCTGTGATGATGCTGCCGCCGTCGGGTCCGGGGCCCTGGGCCTGGCGACTTCGCAGGAATCCGTCGAACAGTTCGTAGGACGTGATTTGCCCGCCGGTGTTGTTCAGCGACTTGGTCGCAACCGTGACCGGCTTGTCCTCGTCGACCGTGTAAACGAACTGCGCGGTGGGCGTCTGCGTGTTGCGGCGATCGGCAGCCCAGACCTTGGTCGTCCGCCCGAGCGCGTCGTACTCGTATTCGGTGACGTTGTTGTTCGTATCGGTCTGTTTGGCGACCAGTCCTCGCATCGGTTCATAGTCCGTGGTGGTGACCTGGGCCGTCGTTGCGTCGGACGCCTTGGCCGGTGGCGTGGTCACCTTCGTCTGGGTGACGAAGCCTGTATCGGGTGTGTAGGTGGTTATGGAAATGCGGCCGTCTGCACGAGCGGTGCGGACGGGGGTGCCATCGTCCGTGACCGTCACATTTGCGGACAGGTCCGTGGCGGTCAGCTGCCTGCCATAGATGTCGAACGTGGCTCCGACCTCGAGGTATGTCGCCTTGATGCCGTCATGGCTCTTCAGAGAGGCGGCCGCGGTCACGTTCCCCTTCGTGGGGGCGGCTCCGTAGGCGCCGCCGTCGTAGACCGAGCGGACGTCGCTCAGCACGTCCTTGGTCCGGTCGACTGGCGCGTCGCATGCCTTCGCGACCGTCTCCGTGCGTACCGGCATGCTCAGGATGGCGCTGTTCGCATCCCCCACATAGGTGGTACGTGTGCATGTGTTGTCCGTGGAGGTGGTGTCATCCCCGTAGTCGTCGGCTTCAATGATTCGGCCGGCGATGGTGTCATGCTTGGTCGCTGTTGCGGTGGTACGCCACTTCTCGCCTGCGCCCGCGTCCAATGACGTCCAGGTCTTGCTGCTGGATGTTCCGGTGAAGTTGGAAGTGACGGTGCCCCAGTCTCGGACCTTTTTCCCGGTCTCGTGGTACCAGGGACGGCTGATCGTCTTACCGAGAACCTTGCCGCCGGGCTTGTCGAAGGTCACCGTCTTGTAGCCGAAGCCGGGAACGGCTTCGTCGTCGGTGATGGGGTCACCCTCGTCCGTGTCCAGTGCGACGGAGACGGACTTGGTACCTCCGGAGGCATCCTTGCGGTCGCCGTTCATGCCGCGCAGGAAGTAGCTGTCCTGCTGGGTCTTCATCTCAGTGGCGCCGCCCTGGCCGCCGGTCCTGACCCTGACGTGCTGGTAGCCGCGCCACTGGGACCAGGTTTTCTCCTTCTCCTTGGTCAGGCCGTCGTCATCGTCGTAGTGCCAAGCGGCGTCGCCGAGGTAGTCATACAGGGTGACCTGGTCCGGCGACCCGCCAGTGCGGTCGGTCTTGGTCACGGACGTGGTGACGTACTTGTTGAACCACTGAAGGTCCGCGTCATCGGTGCTGTCCCCGCCGATGTACTGCGGGAAGCACCCCGTGGTGTTCGTCTCAGGAGTCGGCAGCTCGTTCCAGCTGCACGCTGGAGTGGAGTAGTTGGCATCGATCTGCCCACCCGACTCGTCTGCAACGCTCGAAAGCCGGTCCTTGATGAACGGGGCGTAGCCGTCGCCGCTTTTGTCGAGTCGGTTCTGCAGCTGTGTGTAGTCGAAGGTGGTCTTGGGGAGCGTGATGGCCGGGGTCTCCGGTTTCGCCGATTCACCGGTGTGCTGGATGCTGTCCAGCAGGAGCTGGTAGTCGGTGTCTGCGGTGCCCCAGTGGTGGTCGAGTTTCCAGGAGTCGACCTTGTCGTACTTCCCTGCGGTGTTGAGTACCTGGGTGGTGATGCCGGTCAGTCGCTTGCGGGTCCAGAAGGACGGGGAGAGTCGGCCGTTGTCACAGCTGGTGCCGGCTTTGCAGTTGAGGTCCCATGGGGTGTCGTACCAGTAGGCCGACTTGGAGTCGATCGTGTCGGACGCGCAGGTCACGCCGGTCTGCGGCAGGCACCGTTCCTTGTTGTCAAAGACGACCTGAGCCAGCGGTTTGGCGTAGTAGTCGCTTGTCCTCAGACCGTAGTTGATCTTGTCGAGGTACCCGCCGCGAACGTACGTCGTGTCGTCGTCGGCCTTGAGGTTCCGGCCGTAGGAGTTGTTCTCCTTGCCGTAGTGATAGGTGATGGCGTTGCCGTGCGTGTCGACAACTACGTCGAGGTTCCACCGCCAGCCCTGCTGGCACCAGGATTCCGCGAACGTCGCACCATGGCACTTCTCGCCGCTGTCGTTCCCGTAGACCGGAGCCGTCCAGACCGAGTCCGTGGACTCTGCGCCCTCTTTCCAGCCGCTGGGCCGGTTGTAGCCGAAGTAGTACCGCGTGCCGTCCGGGGTGGTCACACGCCAGTACTCGCCATCGTTGTCACCGTTGCTGAGATCGGTGTTGTAGCCACGGGCGATCTGCGTGCCGTCGTCGTTCTTGAGCTTGAAGGTGTTGGTGCCGGTCTGGACGAGTTCACCGCCCACGCCGTTGAATGAGATGTAGGCGTTGTCGTAGCCCCAGCACAGGTCACCGGGCTTGTTGCCGTCAGCGTTCTTCACACCGTCGTCCGCGCAAGGCTTGTAGCGGCGCTCGATGGATCCGGGCCACAGGTCGAACCCGTCGCCGACCCATGAACCCTGGTTGTTCGTTCCTCCGGTGCGCCCGTCGATGGCACCCGACGAGTAGGAGAGGCCGACGCTCGGCTTCAGCGCGCCCGGCACTTCCGGGGTCTGGAAGTCGTAGGACCAGGTGAAGCCACCGGTGTTGAGACTGGTGGCCCAGGTGGAGGAAGGCGAGAGGGAGGTGGCCTTGTAGTCACCCTTGTCCCCGTCCGTCGCCGCCGTAGCCGCCAGGACCGTGGGGGCGTCCGCCCGCAGCGACATAGCGCTGGCGGTGAGCGTCCGCTGGTCCGTGTCGTTGACTGCCGCGACCGGCCGCGCCTTGCGGCACTTGTCCCGCTCGGGCGTCGTCAGCGCACAGGCCGGTAGCTCGACCAGCTGCATACGGGACGCGTACGAGCCGCCGAAGGACTGCGCGAAGGAGGAGTAGTCAACGGAGACGTCGACCGGCGCCTTGCCCTTGGCAGAGGACTTGGCAGCCTTCGGGGCGAGAGTGAAGAGCAGTCCCTTCACCCCCGCACGCTTGGCATGCCGGGAATCGAATACGCGTGAGGTGACGCCGTTCAGCGCCAGGTCTTCGCTAGCCGTGCTGCTCTTCGCCGTGTTCTTGCCGGCCGCAGTGCTCGTGGCCCGCGCGATCCCGATCGGCTGCCCCTTCGGCGAGGCGAACCGGTTCGCGCCCTTGGCACCCGGGGCCGGAAGCGAAGTGGTGACCTCGGTCGCCTTCGGCAGCGTGTTGTGCGGGGTGGCTGTGGGGACGCGGGGTCCCTTGTGCTGCGCCCGCGGTTTGGCCTTCGTGTCCTTGGTACCCGCGACAGGCTTCTCCGATGCGGGCAGACCGGGCAGACCCGGCGCCGCAGCGGCGACGGGGGTTGCCACACCCTGCAGGAGGCTGCCTATGAGGACCGTGGACAGGGCGAGTGAGGTTCTGCGGAGCAGACGTGCCCCGGGACTGGCTTTCATACGTGACGTGTCCATCACTGTCGGGCGTCTGACCGCTCATGTCGGGTCAGACACATAAAATTGGGTGGAAATCTCGCAGGCAACTGTCTCTGTCGGGTGGGCGGACCTCTGATAGGTCCGCCCACCCGACGCTCATGGATCAGCCTTGGTTGCCGCTGGGGACGTCGGTGGGAATGTCGAAGGACATCCCGGCCAGCTGCTGGACTTGGCTGTCGTTCAGCGCGCCCTGGAAGGCCCACACATCGTCGATGACACCGGGGAAGTACTGCCCGAAGGCGTCCGCCGTCTTGGCGCGGCCGACCTGCAGGGTGCCGCCGGCCTTGAACGTCAGTACGTTGTCGGCCCAGGCGATCAGGTCCTGGCAGGAGGTGTCGTCCGCCTTGCCGTTGCCGTCGTCGTCGGTGCAGGGGGCCTCCTGCAGCACGCCGTTGACGTACAGGCGGGCTTCCTTGGCGAAGCTGTCATAGACCAGGGCCAGGTGGTTCCAGTCCCGTGCGTCGTAGAACTCGGTGTTCGCGACGCTGTCGGTGCTGGCGCCGGCCGTGTCCTCGGCGTGGATGTCCGCGCTGTAGCTGCCCATCCCGTCCGCGTTCGCGGCATCTGGGGTGAAGTGCAGGTCGAAGGCACTGGTGTGGGTACCTGCGGCGGAGACCACACTGGCGTTCTGGGTGGGCAGCGCGGCGGCCTGAGCCCAAGCAGTGACGGTGAAGCTGGAAGAGGTGTCCAAAGGCTCGCTGTTCGCGGTGGCGTAATCGTCCACCCCATCCAGCTGCAGGCCGTTGAAGTCGACCCCGCCCGCGCCCTGCTGGGCCTGACCACCCAGAGTCATCGTGTTGGCGTTGTCGGAGGAGTCAGGGCTGGTGGCCGGACTTCCGGTGGTGACGGTCTCGAAGTTCCAGCGGGCCTTGACCAGCGGTCGCTGGCGGAACATCTGTGCCACCTCTTCGGCGGAGACCGGCCGGTTGAGCAGGCGTACGTCGTCGATGGTGCCGGCGAAGTGGGCGTCCATCGCGCCGCTGTAGTTGCCGGCCCCGATGTACATCGGCTGGTTGGCGTAGAACGCGTCGACCAGGGTGGTGGAGCCGGCCTTGGCCCCGTTCACATACAGGGTGAGTGTGTTGGCGACAGTGTCATGCACGCCGACCAGGTGGACCCATTCGCCCGTCCGGGCTGTCGTGCCGTTCGGTTGCATCGCCCGGATGGGCTTGGCGTCGGCACTGTCGGACGAGTACTGGTTGAAAGCCCACCGGTCGTAGTAGGACGAGTAGTACAGCTCGAAGCCGGGGCTTTCCTTGCCTGCCTGCGCCACGATCATCGCGGCTTTCCCGTCCGTCCTCTTCTTGTCGAGTTTGGCCCAGGCCGAGACGGTGAAACTGGCCTCGGTGTTGACGTGCGGACTACGTACCTCACCGATCTGCCCGTAGCCGGTGGCGCCATCGAAGTGGGCGGCGTTTCCCGAAATGCCCTCGACGCCAGTGGTGACCGAGCCGTGGTACTTCGCCGGCAGTACCCCGCCGTGCCCGGTCAGTTCGGCCTTGTTGGCCGCCTCGTCCATGGGGAAGATGGCGGTAGCCGTGCGGCCCGGGTCACCGACGTTCTGCTTGTTGTACAGCACGTTGACCTCGGTGGGTGACAACATCCTGTCGAAGAACTGCAGCTCGTCGATCGTGCCGGGGAAGCCGTACATCGGCGTGCCGGTGAAATTCTTGGCGCCGACCTGTAGGCCGCGCCGTGCCTCCCACGGGGTGCTGTAGGGCACAGAGTCGACCAGCTGGCCGTTGACGAAGAGTTGCAGCAGGTTGCTGGGGTGGTCGTAGGAGCCCACCAGGTGGGTCCATATCCCGGCCTTGACCTGGCTGGAGTCAGCCTGAGAAGCGCGCACCGGACCGGCGCTCTCATTGTCCGATTTATACTGGTTGAATGCCCAGCCGTGGGTCTTGGAGTAGTACAGCTCCATCCCCGGGGCGTGGTTTCCCGGCACCACGGCCACATCGACGCCGGTGTCCGGGATCTTGTCGAGCTTGACCCAGGCGGAGACGGCGAAGGCGCTGGCGGTGTTGACTGGTGAAAGATCGGTGGCGGCGTAGCCGCTGGTGCCGTCGAAGTGCACCGCTGTGCCCTTGATCCCGGCTGCGCCGGGCGTCACCCCGCCGTGCACCGCGAGGGCGCGCGCAGGGGTGGAGCCGGTGGCCTCGCTCGCTCCTGCGGCTTCGTCCATCTGCCAGGTCGCCCGCTCGGGCTGGCCCGCCTTCACTCGGAACTCGTAGGTCCGGATCTCACTGCCGTTGCCGGCCGAGTCGAAGGCCTGCGCCGTCACGAAGTTCACGCCCGGCTTGGACGGCAGCACCTTCATGATCTCAGCGGCCCCGCCCGAGGTCGTGATCTTGTTCTTGGAGGACGGGTCGATGTTGATGCCGTACCAGTACGACGTCACGTCCGTGCTGGCCGAGTCGATCGTGAACGACCCGTACTGCCCCACACCGTCATACCACGGGTCTTCCGAGTCATCCGGATCGGACTGCGGGTACTGGCCCGAGGCCACGGCCGGCGCCTTGGGCACCGCCGTGTCGTAGACGAAGTAACAGGACTGCGGATCACCGGCGTACGACCATGGTGAATACTGCGCGCCGTCATAGACGCGGGCATACCAGTCGACCGTCTTGTTGTGTGGGATCGACGAGGGCAGACTGATCGTGAAGGAGGAACCCGACTTCTTGGAACTGGTCTTGGTCGGACTCCACGAGCCGCCGCCCCAGCTGGCCTGGAACTGCACCGAGACGCTGTCGCCGTCCGGGTCCGTCACATTGTTCGCGGTGATCTTGCCAAGAGTGCGCACCCGCGCAGGTTTCGACGAGGGCTTGCAGGTGCCGCCGTACTCCATAGTCAGCTGCGAGGACTTCAGCTGCGACGGCGGGCGGTTGTACTTCACCCGCAGAAACGCCTTGTCCGAGAACCGCTTCCACCCATAGCCGTCACTCTCACTGCCCGCCCGCAGGCCGAACGTCATCGTGGAGTCGTGCGCGTTCGCCGCCGACTGCACGGCCGACTTCACGCTGAACTCGGCGTCCTTGGCCGAGCAGCCGTTGTAGCCGTACGCGAACGAGTCCGAGGCCAGCTGCTTGACCCAGAACCCCGACGCATTCTGCGAGTTCCACGTCGTCGACGAGGAGATGCCCTTCGTCTCCCACAGCTCCACCGAACGCGCCGAGCAGGACGCCGACCAGGTGTTGTGCACCACGAACTCGGCCGACAGGATCGACTTGCCCGCGAACGTAGACACCGGGATGCGGTACAGGAGCCGCTTGGTGTCGTTGGGCTGGCAGTACGCCCAGTTGCAGTAGCCCATACCGGCGTCCGAGTCACCGTTGAACTTCCACTGCGGCGACGAAGCCCAGTACTTCGACGCCATCGTCCACGCCGACGCACGCGGCGAATACCACTGGGGGTCGATGAATACCGGGTAGGTAGTGTCCGCGCCCTTGAGTACGTCGGCGTCCGGGGTCAGGATCAGCTCGTCCTGACCCGCGGGGACTGCCACGTCGACGGGTGCGAGCTTGCCCGATTCACCTGCCCCGGGCTCCGTGCCCTCCCCACCGGTGGCTGCGAGGGGCGTGACGGATGCCGTCTTGGCCGTCGCGGAGGCGGACTGCGCATCTCCCGGGCTCGAGTCCCACATCATGGGCTTGGGCGCTTCGAAGACCGTGCCCTTCGCTCCCGTGTCCACGGCCTCGATCCCGCCCTCGGCCGTCTCCTTGACATCCAGACCGTCAGAGGAGAGCTTCAGCCGCAGTTCCGCCAGGTCCGAACTGGCCGCAGCCTCCGCGGTCTTCACCACCAGCAACTGCGTGAAGCCGTCCTCCTGGGCACCCATCCTCAGATCCACCCCGGGCAGAACCTCGGCGTAGGTGGCCGTGGACCCGTTCAGCTCCGGGACCGGCAAGGACTTGGGCCAGGACAGGCTCAATGTGCGGCCCGCACGCTCCATCCGGACCAGCGGCGCCTTGCCCCCACCGCCGGAAAACTCCAGGCCAACCGTCGCAGCCTTGGGGGCAACCGTCCCATCGGAAGCCGCCTCCAGGTCCGTGTCGACGTGCTTCCACTGACCACCCGCCCGCGTCCACACCGGGCGCAGATACTCGCGTGCCTCAAGATCCCCCTGCGGAGTCGCGAAGACCTCGCTGCTCTCCCGGCGCTGCGAAAGCACCTCGACCGGCTCACCGGTCTTCTTGGCCTTCGCCAGCGCTTCCAAATCCGTCGAAGCCGTCGTGTCCTCGTCCGCTCCGGCCGAGGACACGACATCTGCTGTCGCTGCTTGCGCATCAGCAACGGGCGTCAACACGCCACATGCCAGGGCTGCCCCCAGCAATGCTCCAACAGCTCTGCCGCTGACCCGTCTCCGGGCCCACAATCTCTCCATACCCCACCCACAATGTTCTCAAAGTTTCTTAAGGTAACCAACGGCACAGAGGAAGGGCAGGTCAACGCGACAAAGCAGGCGCACCGGAAGAAAGATCCCGCCCGCCAGGTGACATCGGGCACAGTCCGGAATGGTTGTACAAGCGGAGGAAAAATCTCCACAACTTCTTGATTTCGCGGGCAGCAACGTCGTCGCGACCGTGTGCGTCGACTGCAACGCGGCAACAGCCCGTATCCGCTTGCCTGCAGAAGGTCGACCGCCGCCGACCGACCACCGGCCCGGACCCGGACCCGGACCTGGCCGTGCATAGGATTTCTCCTTGCTTGCCCTGTCGGGCTGTGCGCGGATTCGGCGGGCAAGATATCCGGCCGACGGTCCGGGAGCCGGATGGCGGCGGCCCCTGGGGGAGACCGGAGGGCCCGAGTTCCCTCGGCGGCGCTACCTCACGGCGCCCGTGGTTGACCTCACGGTCCCGGATCTGGGGCTCCATCCCATCTGTCTCCCATGGGAGACAGATGGGAGACAGATCTTCCCAACCGAGGCTAACTACGGCTAGCTGAAGCTAAGTAGGGCCAGATCACGGAACGCATAGCAGCAGGTAGGACGCCGACCTGGCCTTATGTAGGCACAACCGTTGATCCAGACGATCACGGTTCCCCCTCTTCCGTAGCCCCCTGTGGCTTGCCCGCATCACCCTGCCGCGAAAACCCGTTTGAGGCGATGCCGTTGCGCGAACGCCGCCGAAGGCGTCCGTCGCGGACGCCCCCGAGCACGAGGAGCGGTGTCCTCGTAGGCCGTGACGGGGACCGCCCGGACGTCGTTGGAGCGGACACCAGAACGAACTACAGGGGGTGGAACCGTGCTTCGCACCGTGCTTGAGCAGTTCCCCGCAGGGGGCCCGCGGGGCAGCTGGCCGGCGGAGGAATTCGCGGCGGCCCGCCGCGGCGAGGGCGTCGCGGCCGAGGTCGTGATGGATCTGGAACAGGACGCGTTCCTGGTGGTCGTGCCGCCGCAGCATTCCGACCGGGGACGCTGAGCCACCGGGGGGCCGCCCGAACGCCGCCAGGCCACCCAGCCGGCCTGATGCCGCGGGAGCGGACGGGGCCGCCGGGAGGGCGCCGAACACGCCCCAGGTGCTCAGGGCGTGTCGCCGCGCCAGTCCCACTTGTACGGCTCCTTCGCCCTCGGTCCGTACTCCGCCCTGCCGCCGGCCCCGTAGGAGCCGATCTCGGTGATCAGGGCGGAGCCGTCCGCGAGGGCGACCTCCGTCCAGCCGGTCACGTCCAGCAGCAGCCCGTCGAGCGGGCCGCCCACCAGCTCCCGGTAGACCCGCCCCGGCCGGGGCCCCGGGTCGGGGTCGTCGTGATCGGCGCCGTACACGCGCCGCCGCATGATCTCGTCCATACCAGCAGGATCGCACCGACCACTGACAACTTCCTGGGGCGGCGGGCCCGGGTGACTCGATCGGAGGCATGCCCGCCCGCCCCGGGCCTCCCGCCCGGCCGGTCAGAGCCTCACTTGCTGGATCCCAGGGTCAGTCCGGCGATGAAGTGACGTTGCAGCAGCAGGAACACTATGAGGGTCGGCAGCGCCACGATGACCGAACCTGCGGCCAGCAGGTTGTAGTCGGTGAAGAACTGGCCGCGCAGGTTGTTCAGCGCCGAGGTGATCGGGAGCTTGTCGCCGTCGGAGATGAACACCAGCGCCCACAGGAAGTCGTTGTACATCCAGGTGAACTGCAGCGTGCCGAGCGCGGCGAGCGCGGGGCGGCACAGGGGCAGGGTGATCCGCCAGAACTGGGTCCAGACCCCCGCTCCGTCCACGACGGACGCCTCCAGGATCTCCTGCGGCAGCGTCCGCATGAAGTTGGCGAGGACGAAGACGCAGAATCCCAGCTGGAAGCCGATCTGGACGAGGACGACGGCCCAGTAGGAGTCGTACATCGTCATCGAGTCGGACATCCAGTACGGCAGCGGGATGCGGTTGAAGACGACGTACAGGGGCGTGACGATCACCTGCTGCGGGAGCAGGTTCCCCGCGGTGAACAGCATCAGCAGGACGAGCCCGCCGCGCATCTTCAGCCGGGCGAGCGCGAAGGCCACGAACGACGCGAGGAAGAGGGTGACGAGCACCCCGGGAACCGCGATGATCATGGTGTTGACGAAGTACTTCGTCATGCCGGAGTCGCTGAACGCCTGCCGGTAGTAGTCCAGGGAGAGGTGGCGCGGCAACGAGAAGTAGCCGTGCTCGGAGGTCTCCTCGTACGGCCGCAGGGACGCGTACACGGCCAGGAGGAGCGGCGCGAGGAAGGCGAGCGAGACCGTCATCAGGAAGGCGTGCACGCCGAGCCGGCCGGGGCGGATTCTTCGTCGTGCGGCGCCGGCCGGGGCGGGTGGCGCCGGCCGGACGGTTGTGGAACGGATCGTCATCGGTCCTTCTCCCCTCGGATCTCCTGGATCAGATACGTCGCGACGAATCCCAGCGAGACAACGAGCAGGACGACGGCGATGGCGGAGCCGAATCCGATCCGGCTGGCCTCGCCGATGATGTTGTCGGTGACGAGCACCGAGAGCAGTTCGAGCCCGTTGCGGCCGTGGTTGACCGCGTACACGATGTCGAACGCGCGCAGCGACTCGATGACGGTGATGACCCCGACGATCACGTTGACCGGCCGGAGCGTGGGGAAGACGACGCGGAAGAAGGTCTGGGCCTCGCTCGCGCCGTCGATCGCGGCCGCCTCCTTCAGCGTGGGGTCGACGGCCTTGAGCCCGGCGAGGTAGAGGATCATCACGTATCCGGTGTGGCGCCAGGCCGCGGCCAGCAGGACCATCCAGATGTTGAGGTCGGGATCGCCCAGCCAGTCGGTCGGCGTCCGGGTGTCGCCGACGATCGCGTTGAGGGCGCCCTGGTCGCGGGAGAAGATCAGCTGGGCGATGAAGCCGACCACCGCGAGGGACAGCACGACGGGCATGTACAGGGTCGACTGGTAGAAGCGGCTGAACCGCACACCCCTGTCGATGAGTACGGCCAGGAGCAGCCCGAACGGGGCGGCGACCAGGCCCAGGAAGCCCAGCCAGAGCAGGTTGTGGCGGGCGGCCGGCCAGAACTGCGGGTAGTTGGTGAAGAGGTTCGCGTAGTTGCGCGTACCGACCCACTTGATGTCGCCGATGCCGTCCCAGCTGGTGAAGGAGAGGGCCACCGAGGCGAGGGTCGGCCCCCAGACGATGGCGATGTCGAGCAGGACTGGTATGCCGAGCAGCACGCCGAGCACGACGAGGTCGCGGCGGGTGAACCGCCGCGTTCCCCGTTGTCCGGTGCGCCGCCCCGAGATGAACGACACGGTCGGTGCTCCAGGTTCAGTCCGAGGCGAAGATGCTCTTCTTCTGCCGTTCGATGTCGTTGACCAGGCCGTCCACGTCGTTCGGACTGCTGATGAACTTCTGGATCGCCGGGATCATCACCGTGGAGGAGAAGTCCGGCCGGCTGTCGCGGTCCATGAACTGGGAGATCTGCTTCGCCCCGGAGACCAGCTCGACCGCCTTCTTCTGGATCGCGGAGTAATGGGAGGTGTCCGCCTGGTCGTTGACCGCGATGTTGTTCGGGTCGCTCTTCAGGTAGATGTCCTCGGCCTTGCCGGTGGCCAGCCACTTCAGCAGGTCCTTGGCACTCTCCAGGGACTTCTTGTTCTTGAGGTTCTTCGACTTCTTGGCCAGCAGGAACCCGTCGATGGGAGCCTCGACCGCGTCCTGGCCGTGCTCCGGGTTGATGACGGGGAAGGGGAAGAAGTCGAGGTCGCCCTGTTCCGCCTTGGGGAACTGGGCCCCGGGGTGCGGCAGGCCGAAGACCGCCATGCCCGCGTCGCGCTTCTGGAGGCTGGTCGCCGCCTCCTGCCAGGTACGGCCGTTGGCGCCCTGCTGGCAGTACGGGAGGAGCCGGCGCCAGGTGTCGAAGACCTCCCGGACCCGCTTGTCCGTCCAGGCTTCCTCACCGGCCATGAGGCTCTTGTGGAATTCGTATCCGTTGGTGCGCATGTTGATGTAGTCGAAGGTGCCCATCGCGGGCCAGCCGTCCTTGTCGCAGAACGCGATGGGGTCCAGCTTGTCCTTCTGCATCTGCTTGGCGAGGGCCACGTACTCGTCGAGCGTCTTCGGCACCTGGTAGCCGCGTTCGGTGAACAGGCTCTTACGGTGGAAGACGGCCCACGGATAGTAGTAGTACGGGGTGAGGTACTGCTTGCCGTCCGGACCGGTCGACTGGGCCTTCAGCGCGGCGGAGAAGCCCTTGTAGCCCTGCCAGTTGTCACTGATGTCGTGCAGCAGGCCCTTCTCCGCGAAGAACTGCATACGGTTTCCGGCGAACCACATGAAGACGTCGTCCGGCTTGCCCTGCAGATACCGGTTGATGTTCTCCTGAAAGGTGTTGTGGTCAACAGTGTTGACCTTGATCTTGCGGCCGTCGGACTGCGCGGCGTAGGCGTCGAAGGCCTCGGCGAACGCCTTCTTCGGAACGGGGTCGGATGAATTCGAGCCCAGGGTGATCGTCTTGCCGTCCCCGCCGGGACCGCCGCCACACGCGGTGAGCAGCGCGGGAAGCGTTACCGCCCCGGCTCCGACTGCCGCGCCGCGCAACAGATTTCGCCGGGACATCCGATGTCCTGCGACACTGCCGGGCACATCTGACCTGTCATACGAGCGCGCCATGACCCCCTCCTCCGGAAGGCAACCCAACACAACCGAACGTGCGCTTGGATCACACCCCCAACCAGGGGCCCAGTCAAGGGTTTTGACGAGATACCGAACAACGGGCACCACCCCTCTTCCAACAGACTTCAACACGCTCTAACGTAATCGCTCGTCTTGGCGTGCACATGCCGTCACGTGAGTCGGCACGAGTCCGGAGGAACGTAACGATGCGTCATCTTCCAGCCCGTACAACCCACACAGGCCCTCGCAGAGTCATCGGAGCGCTGACCGCCGGCCTCCTGTGCGCGGCGGGGATCGCCTTTCCCGCCGCCGCGGATTCGCCGGGATCCGCCCCCGCCCCGTCGTCCGCGGTGGGAGCGAAAGCGGACAACGGCCTCGCCCTCACCCCGCCCATGGGGTTCAACAACTGGAACTCGACCCATTGCCGGGCCGAGTTCAACGAGTCGATGGTCAAGGGCATCGCGGATATCTTCGTCGAGAAGGGCCTCAAGGAAGCCGGCTACCAGTACATCAATCTGGACGATTGCTGGGCCGTTCCGCAGCGCAATGCGGACGGCAAACTGGAGGCCGACCCGGTGCGATTCCCGAACGGCATAAAAGCCGTCGCGGATTACGTCCACTCCAAGGGTCTCAAGCTCGGCATCTACACCAGTGCGGGCATGAAGACCTGCGACAGTGTCGGACTTCCCGGCGCACTCGGCCATGAGTACAGCGACGCGCGGCAGTTCGCGGACTGGGGCATCGACTACCTCAAGTACGACAACTGCAACAACCAGGGCGTCGACGCGAAAGAGCGTTACACGACAATGCGGGACGCGCTTGCCGCGACCGGCCGGCCCATCGTGTACAGCATCTGTGAATGGGGGGAGAACAAGCCCTGGGAATGGGCCGCGGAACTCGGCAACCTCTGGCGCACGACGGGCGACATCAACGACAGCTGGAGCAGCATGCTGTCGATCATGAAGCAGAACCTGCCGCTCGCCCCGGCCGCCGGACCGGGGCACTGGAACGACCCCGACATGCTGGAGGTCGGCAACGGCGGGATGACGGACACCGAGTACCGCACCCACTTCTCCATGTGGGCGGTGATGGCCGCGCCGCTGCTGATCGGCTCCGACCTGCGCAAGGCGACGCCCGGGACGTTCGACATCCTCTCCAACCACGAGGTCATCGCGGTCGACCAGGACCCCCTGGGCAAGCAGGGAACCGTGCTCTCCTCCGACCAGGGTCGCTGGGTCGTCGCCAAGGAACTGCGGGACGGCAGCCGGGCGGTGGCGCTGTTCAACGAGACCGGGAGCGCTCAGCGGATCTCGACGACGGCAGCGGCGGCGGGCCTCCCGCGAGCGGCCGCCTACACGATGCGCGACCTGTGGGAGCACACGGACTACAACACCGCGGGCGACATCTCGGCGACGGTTCCGGCGCACGGCACCGTGCTGCTGCGGGTGGCCGCCGACCACGCGTGGGCCTCGTATCCCCCGGCCACCGAGCTGGGCCTGACGGGCAGTCCGCTGGTCGAGGCCGGACGTACGGCCGCGCTGACGACCACGGTCACCGACCTGGGCCGCACACCCGCCCTGAAGGTCTCGGCCGCCCTCACCGGACCGTCGGGCTGGAAGGTCGCGGCCGGCTCGGCGACGACCGCCGCCGCGCTGCCCACCGGACGTGCGCTGACCACGCGCTGGCGGGTGACGCCCCCGCCCGGCACGGCGACCGGCACGTACGACCTGACGCTCACCGCACGGTACCGCTCCCCCGCCGGGAAGCGGGTGCGGTCCTCGGTGCCCTTCCAGGCCCATGTGGTGGTGCCGCCACCGGCCGGCGGCGGCTATCTGAGCGATCTGCCGCAGCTGTCCGCCTCCAACGGCTACGGGCCGGTCGAGAAGGACGCCAGCAACGGCGAGAGCGCGGCGGGCGACGGGAACCCGCTCACCGTCGGCGGCGAGGTGTACGAGAAGGGCCTTGGTGTACACGCGGACAGCACTGTCGAGTACTACACCGGCGGCGCGTGCGACACGGTCACGGCCAGGGTCGGCGTGGACGACGAGAAGGGCGCCAAGGGCAGCGTGACCTTCGAGATCCGGGCGGACGGCACGAAGGCGGCCGCCACCGGAGTACTGACCAACGCGATGCCGGCACAGCCCGTCTCGGCCGATGTCCGGGGTGCGCAGGTCGTCACTCTGGTCGTCACCGACGGCGGGGACGGCGACGACTCCGACCACGCGGACTGGGGGGACCTCCGGATCACCTGCTGACCGGGGAGCGGGCGCCCTCCACGTCGGGGAGCGCCCGCTGCGGCGTCAGACCGGAACGACTCCGTCCGTGCCGGTGCGCACCGCGAACGCCGCGGCCGCCGCGCCCACCAGCCCGGCGTCGTTGCCCATGACGGCGGGCGCCACTGCCAACTGCTGGACGAACGAGAGCGTGGCGTAGCGACGCAGGGCGCTGCGCAGCGGGGCGAACAGGACCTCGCCCGCACCGGCCACTCCCCCGCCGATCACCGCGATGTCGATCTCGACCAGGGTGGCCGTCGCGGCGATGCCCGCGGCCAGCGCCTGCGCGGCCCGCTCGAAGGAGGCCACCGCGACCGGGTCCCCCGCACGCGCCGCGGCGGCGACCGCGGCGGCGGAGGAGTCGCCGTCCGGGCCGGGGAGCCAGCCGCTCTCCAGGGCCCTGCGGGCGATGTTGGGGCCGCTGGCGATGCGCTCGACGCAGCCGCGCGAACCGCACGGGCAGGGATCGCCGTCCAGGTCGACGCTGATGTGGCCGATGTGACCCGCGTTGCCGCTCGGGCCGGGGCGGAGGGTGCCGCCGAGGACGAGCCCGCCGCCGACGCCGGTCGAGACGACCATGCACAGCGCGTTGTCGTAGCCGCGGGCCGCGCCCAGCCAGTGCTCGGCCGCGGTCATCGCGACCCCGTCACCGACCAGCTCGACCGGCAGCCCGCCGGTCGCCCCGCTCACCCGGTCCACCAGCGGGAAGTCGCGCCAGCCGGGAACGTTGACCGGGCTGACCGTGCCGGCGGAGGCGTCCACCGGGCCCGCGCTGCCGATCCCGACGGCCGATGCCCGTCCCCACAGCGGCGAGGCGGTCAGCTCGGCGAGCACGTCGGCGACCGCCGCCATCACCTGCTCCCCGCTCTCCCGGGCGGGCGTCGGGCGCTGCGCGCGTACCAGGAGCGTGCCGCTGCCGTCGACCAACGCTCCGGCGATCTTGGTGCCGCCGATGTCCAGCGCGGCTACGAGGTCGGTATGCATCGGTGTGGCTCCGGATGGTGAGGGGGCGGGACCTGCGGCTTCATTGAATAGTCTGCATAGTCTCCATTCAGCTGACAACGTTGTCCAGGGCCTATGCTCAAGGCCACAGCCTCCGGCGCCCCAACGCGGTACCCTCCGTGGTCCAGCCGGACCGCCCGCACCCGACGACAGGACAGCGCACCGTGGCCGAGACCACCCGTCACCCCGAGCCCCGTTACGGCAACCGGCCGACCATGAAGGACGTGGCCGCGCGCGCCGGAGTGGGACTCAAGACGGTCTCCCGGGTGGTCAACAGCGAGCCGGGCGTCACGCCGGACACCGAACGCCGAGTCCAGGAGGCCATCGACGCCCTGGGCTTCCGCCGCAACGACAGCGCGCGGGTGCTGCGCAAGGGCCGTACCGCCTCCATCGGACTCGTCCTGGAGGACCTCGCCGACCCCTTCTACGGGCCGCTGAGCCGCGCCGTGGAGGAGGTCGCACGCGCACACGGTGCCCTGCTCATCAACGGTTCGAGCGCCGAGGACCCGGAGCGCGAGCAGGAGCTGGTGCTCGCCCTGTGCGCGCGCCGGGTCGACGGGCTCATCGTGATTCCGGCCGGCGACGACCACCGCTATCTGGAGCAGGAGATAAAGGCGGGCATCGCGACCGTCTTCGTGGACCGCCCGGCGGGCCGGATCGACGCCGACATGGTGCTCTCGGACAGCTTCGGCGGCGCCCGCCAGGGTGTGGCCCATCTGATCGCGCACGGCCACCGCCGGATCGGGTTCATCGGTGACCAGCCCCGTATCCACACCGCCACGGAGCGACTGCGCGGATATCACACCGCCATGACGGACGCCGGCATAACCGTGCGGGACTCCTGGGTCTCCCTGGGCTCCACGGACCCCGACCGGGTCCGCCTGGCGGCCGATACGATGCTCTCCGGCCCGGAGCCGGTCACCGCGCTCTTCTCGGGCAACAACCGGGTGACGGTGACCGCGGTACGGGTCCTGGCGGACCGGGAGCGGCCGGTCGCCCTGGTCGGTTTCGACGACATCGAGCTCGCGGACCTGCTCGGTATCACCGTCATCTCCCAGGACGCCGCGACCGTCGGCCGCACCGCGGCCGAGCACCTCTTCCGCCGCCTCGACGGCGCCGACCACGCACCGGTGCGGGTCGAGCTCCCCACCAGGCTCATCGCACGCGGTTCGGGCGAACTGCGGCCTTCCTGAGCGGCGGCGGGCCGCCGAGGCGGACAGCAGCGGCTACGGCGCGGTGACCGTCAGTCCGCCGCGCCGCGGTGAGGCGAAGGCGTCCAGGTCCGCGCGGGTCAGCCCGGTCAGCCCGGCCACCTCGGCGGTGTCCAGCGCTCCGCAGTCGATGCCGCGCAGCAGGTAGCCGCTGAGCGCCTTGGCCGTGGCGGGTTCGTCCATCACGTCACCGCCCGCCTTGGCCACGTACGCGGCGAGCCGGGCAGCGGCCTGCTCCAGGCCCTCGCGGTAGAAGGTGTAGACGGCCGCGTAACGGGTCGGCAGGTGCGCCGGGTGCATGTCCCAGCCCTGGTAGTAGGCGCGGGCCAGGGCGCGCCGGGTGAGTCCGTAGTGCAGCCGCCAGGCCTCGTGGACCTGTGCGGTCGGGCCGACGGGGAGGACGTTGGTCGAGCCGTCGGAGACCCGTACGCCGGTGCCCGCGGCGGCCACCTGCATGACGGCCTTCGCGTGGTCGGCCGCCGGGTGGTCGCTCGCCTGATAGGCGGCGCTGACGCCGACGCAGGCGCTGTAGTCGAACGTGCCGTAGTGCAGACCGGTCGCGCGCCCCTGCGCCGCGTCGATCATCCGGGCCACGGCGGCGGTGCCGTCGGCGGCGAGGATGGACTGGCTGGTCTCGATCTGGATCTCGAAGCCGAGCCGCCCCGGGGCCAGGCCGTGCGCCTTCTCGAAGGCTTCGAGGAGCTGCACGAAGGCGGTGACCTGTTCCGGGTAGGTCACCTTCGGGAGGGTGAGCACCAGTCCCTCGGGGATCCCGCCCGCCTCCATCAGTCCGGTGAGGAAGACGTCCGTGGTGCGGATGGACCGGTCCCGCACGGCGGCTTCCATGCACTTCATCCGGATGCCCATGTACGGGGCCGCCGTGCCGTTCCCGTACGCGTCGGCGACCAGCCGCGCCGCGCGGGCCGCGGCCTCGTCCTCCTCGGCGTCGGGCCGGGGGCCGTAGCCGTCCTCGAAGTCGATCCTCAGGTCTTCCACGGGTTCCCGCTCCAGCTTGGCGCGCACCCGGTCGTGGACCGCGCCGGCGTGCTCGTCGGGGATGCCGAGAACCGCCGCGAAGGAGGCCGCGTCGGGGGCGTGCTCGTCGAGCGCCGCCAGCGCCTGGTCGCCCCAGGAACGGATGGTGCCGGCGGTGAAGGTGTCCCCCGGTACGTAGACCGTGTGGACGGGCTGGCGGGTCCCGGGGTCGCCGGGGTAGCGGCGGGCGAGTTCGGCGTCCACCTCTGTGAGGGAGGCACTGATCCCGTCGCTGACCGCTCCGGCGAGACTCGTCGCCACCTTCTCCTGCTGACCCATTTCCGCACCCTCCACACTCTCGCTGTTTCCGCTTCCCGGAATCAACAATCCGTATAGTGAAGCTATAAGGCTGCCGTACCCGCGTCAATGGTGATCGGAAACGGTGCGGGGCCGCGCGGTGTGTTCACCGTGCGGCCCCGGGCCGTTGGATCGTGCGGGTCGTACGGACCCCGCAGGTCGTGCTCGTCGTGCTGGTGGGGTCAGCCCTTGCGGGTGTTGACCTCTTCGGTGAGCTGGGGCACCACGTCGAACAGGTCGCCGACGACGCCGTAGTCGACGAGGTCGAAGATCGGGGCCTCGGCGTCCTTGTTGACCGCGACGATCGTCTTGGACGTCTGCATCCCCGCCCGGTGCTGGATCGCACCCGAGATACCCGAGGCGATGTACAGCTGCGGAGAGACCGACTTGCCCGTCTGCCCGACCTGGTTGGTGTGCGGGTACCAGCCCGCGTCCACCGCCGCCCGCGAGGCACCGACCGCCGCGCCCAGCGAATCCGCGAGCGCCTCGATCACCGCGAAGTTCTCCGCACCGTTGACACCCCGGCCACCCGAGACCACGATCGCGGCCTCCGTCAGCTCCGGACGGCCCGTCGACTCACGCGGCGTACGGGAGACGACCTTGGTGCCGGTGGCCTGCTCCGAGAACGAGACCGCGAGGGCCTCGACAGCGCCGGCAGCCGGAGCGGACTCGACCGGGGCCGAGTTCGGCTTGACCGTGACGACCGGGACACCCTTGGAGACTCGGGACTTCGTGGTGTACGAAGCGGCGAACGCGGCCTGCGTGGCAACCGGGCCCTGCTCACCCGCTTCCAGATCGACGGCGTCAGTGATGATGCCGGAACCGATACGGACCGCGAGGCGGGCCGCGATCTCCTTGGTCTCCGCGGAGGAAGGCAGCAGTACGGCGGCCGGCGACACCACGTCACAGGCGGCCTGGAGCGCGTCGACCTTCGGCACGACAAGGTAGTCGGCGAACTCCGAGGCATCCGCGGTCAGCACCTTGACCGCACCGTGCTCGGCGAGCGTGACAACAGTGTCCGCGGCACCACTGCCCAGAGCGACAGCGACAGGCTCGCCGATACGGCGGGCGAGCGTCAGCAGCTCCAGAGTGGGCTTGCGGACGGCACCGTCCACGTGATCGACATAGACGAGAACTTCAGTCATGGGTCTTCAATCTCCTGCGTGTACGAGGTAGGCGGGGGAGGGGAAGCGAGGCAACAGCCGCAACTCAGATGAACTTCTGGCCGGCCAGGAACTCCGCCAGCGCCTTGCCGCCCTCGCCCTCGTCCTTCACGATCGTGCCCGCCGTGCGGGCCGGACGCGCGGCCGCGGAGTCGACCGCGGTCCAGGAACCACCCAGACCCACCTCGCCCGCCTCGATCCCCAGATCATCCAGATCCAGCGACTGAACCGGCTTCTTCTTCGCCGCCATGATCCCCTTGAACGACGGGTAACGCGCCTCACCCGACTGGTCGGTCACCGACACCACCGCCGGCAACGACGCCTCCAGCCGCTCCGACGCCGTGTCACCGTCCCGGCGCCCCCGCACCACACCGCCCTCCACCGAAACCTCCGACAGCAGCGTCACCTGCGGCACCCCCAGCCGCTCCGCCAGCAGCGCCGGAACCACACCCATCGTGCCGTCCGTCGACGCCATCCCCGAGATCACCAGGTCGTAACCCGTCTTCTCGATGGCCTTCGCCAGCACCAACGACGTACCGATCACATCCGTGCCGTGCAGATCGTCGTCCTCGACGTGAACAGCCTTGTCCGCACCCATCGACAGCGCCTTGCGCAACGCGTCCTTGGCATCCTCCGGACCCACCGTCAACACGGTGACCTCCGCGTCATCAGCCCCGTCCGCGATCTGCAACGCCTGCTCGACCGCGTACTCATCCAGCTCCGACAACAGACCGTCGACATCCTCACGGTCCAGCGTCAGGTCATCGGCGAAATGCCGGTCACCGGTCGCGTCGGGCACGTACTTCACACAGACAACGATCCTCAAGCTCACGCCGGCTCTCCTACTGCATCGTCATTTCCGGGCTGCCTTGTTGCACGCAGCATAGGCGCCTGATGGGGCGATTTCCGGTCGGTGCGACCGACGCTCCGACCGTAATATTACTCGCCAGTACATCCAGTGGATGCCCTATAAGCAAGCGCTCTGAACTGTGATCTGCCCAACGCCGCCCGACCCATGTCACCAAGGCGTTCTCAGTCTCGCAGTGCCGTGAACCGGCCCTGGTGGTAGACCAGCGGCCGCCCCGACCCGGCCGGATCCCCGACCACCGCCTGGGCGATCACGATCCGGTGGTCCCCCGCCGGAATCCGCGCCACGACCCGGCAGACCAGCCACGCGAGCACGCCGTCCAGCACCGGGACGCCTTCCGGCCCTGTGCGCCAATAGGTGGACGGACCGAAGCGGTCGGCGCCGCTGCGCGCGAAGGTGGCGGCGAGTTCCTGCTGGTGCTCGCCGAGTATGTGGACGCCGACGTGCTCCGCCTCCGCGACGACCGGCCAGCTGGAGGAGGAGGTGCCCACACCGAAGGAGATGAGGGGCGGCTCGGCGGCCACGGAGTTGAGGGAGGTCGCCGTGAAGCCGACCGGACGGTCACCGGCGGCGGTGATCACGGCGACTCCGGCCGCGTGCTGCCTGAACACGGAGCGGAGGAGGTCGGGGGATGCGGTCCGGGCGTTGCCGAGCTCGGGAGATGCCGTCATGGAGATGTCGTCCTTCTGCGCGTCGGGGGTGCGGGGCCGTGGATGCTCAGGCATCCGGACAGCGCGCACTCGCGCAGCGGGCGAGGTCGACGTGGACCCGGCCGTAGAGAAGGAGTACTGGCGGCATAGCGTCAGACTGACGATTCGTGGCGGGTGCGGTCAAGACCGTCCCACAAGGTGGGAGATGCGTCACGGTCCGTCATATCGCCTGCCCCAGTGCGGCCACGACATCGACGGTGCGTGGCTGGCCGGCAGCCCGCCGGACGATCCCTCCGGCGGCGTCGAGCACCAGAACGGTCGGGGTCGCGCTGATGCCGAGCGCGCGCACCAGAGTGAGATGCGCCTCGGCGTCGATCTCCACGTGGACGACGCCTTCGACCATGGCGGCCACCTCTGCGAGCGTGCGCCGGGTGGCCCGGCAGGGCTGACAGAAGGCGCTGGAGAACTGGACGAGAGTCGCCCGCTCCCCCAGTTCCACGCCCAGTTGGGCGATATCCAGCCTGTCCACCCGCGTCTGCCCAGCCACCGTCGTCCTCCTGTCAGAGCTCTTCCCAAAGAGTCAGCACCCCCGCCCGCCGGGACATTCCCGACCGTTCCACGTGACGAGAATCTCGCGCCCCGCGCCCGCCGAGACTGGCCACCGCGACGCGCATGGGGCACGATCGGCCCAATGCCGAAAACCTACGGCTGCGTAACTTCCGCCGGGAGAACCCTCCCCAGGCGCTGAAGAAGGGGCTCCCCCAGATGGCAGAACTCGTCTATCGGCCGGTCATCGGCGCCGCTCGTACGTTTTTCAAGGCGCTCGACCTGAAGATCGACACCCAGGGTTCGGAGCACATCCCGAAGACTGGCGGCGCGGTTCTGGTCAGCAACCACATCAGCTATCTGGACTTCATCTTCACGGGGCTCACGACGCTGCCGCAGAAGCGGCTCGTCCGTTTCATGGCGAAGGAATCGGTGTTCCGGCACAAGGTCTCCGGGCCACTGATGCGCGGTATGAAGCACATCCCCGTCGACCGCAAGCAGGGCGAGGACGCGTATGCGCACGCCCTCGCCTCGCTGCGCTCGGGCGAGATCGTCGGTGTGTTCCCCGAGGCGACGATCTCGGAGTCCTTCACGCTGAAGAACTTCAAATCGGGTGCCGCGCGGCTGGCCCAGGAGGCCGGGGTTCCGCTGATCCCGATGGCGCTGTGGGGAACGCAGCGGCTGTGGACCAAGGGCCGCCCGCGCAATTTCCGGCGCAGCCACATCCCCGTGACGATCCGCGTCGGCGAGCCGGTGGAGGCCCCCACCGATCAGTACGCGGGCGCGATCACCCGCCGGCTGCGGGAGCGCGTGCAGGAGCTCCTCGAGGCCGCCCAGCGCGCCTACCCGGTGCGCCCGAGGGATGCGAGCGACACCTGGTGGGTGCCCGCGCACCTGGGCGGTACGGCCCCGACCCCCGCCGAGGTCCGCGAGCGGGGCTGACACCGGCCGGAGTGACGTTTCGCCTGCGGCCGCGGACCGGCCGGCGCCTCAGAGCGCGGCCGGGAGTGTGCGCCAGAGCCGCGCCCGGTCGGCAGCGGTCCGCAGGGCGTGCAGAACCAGCGGATGCGGTGCCGCGTGGAGCGCCGGGTAGTCCACCTCGCCGAACTCCGGCCGCACGGGCCACGCCAGCCGCTCCTCGTCGAGCGAGAACCGCGTGTCCACGCCCGGCCGGTTGCCCCGGGGATCCTGCCGGTCCCAGCGGTTCCGGCCGGGCAGCCGGAGCGCGATCAGGCCATGCACCGGTCCCGGGTCCCCGTTGTCGTCCGCGAGGCGCTGATAGCAGAGGGCCGTCGCAATGCACTCCGCGCGCAGCAGGGCGGCCAGGGCGTGGGACTTGGTGTGGCAGATGCCGTTACGGGTCGCCAGGACGTCGGAGGCGCGCCACGGGACCCGCATGTCGCCCGAGTCGGCGGAGTGCGTGATCGTGTCGCGTACGAAGTCGAAGGCGGCAGCGGCGTATGCGTATGCGTCACCGGTCTCCGCGCGCAGCCGCTCGGCCGTCTCCCGGACCAGCGGGTGCCGGTGGTCGATGGCCTCGTCGGCTGCGAGGTAGGCGGAGTTCTCCGGGACCTGCTGAATCAGCTCCATGGCGGCAGAGCGTAAGGATGCGGCTGACCGGAAGTCAATCATTTTCCGGTCAGCCGCATAACCATGCAGTACTTACTGGGCCGCCATCTCTTCCTTCAGCGCCAGGACGAAGGAGTCGACATCGTCCGCCGTGGTGTCGAAGGCACACATCCAGCGCACGTCCCCGGCCTTCTCGTCCCAGAAGTAGAAGCGGAACCGCTTCTGCAGCCGCTCGCTCACCGCGTGCGGCAGCCGGGCGAAGACGGCGTTGGCCTGGACCGGGTACAGGATCTCCACGCCGCCCACCGAGCGGACGCCTTCGGCCAGCCGCTGGGCCATCGCGTTGGCGTGCCGGGCGTTGCGCAACCAGAGGTCGCCGGCGAGCAGCGCCTCCAGCTGTACCGAGACGAATCGCATCTTGGACGCGAGCTGCATCGAGAGCTTGCGCAGGTGCTTCATGGCGCGGACGGCGTCGGGGTTCAGGACCACGACGGCCTCGCCGAAGATCGCACCGTTCTTCGTGCCGCCGAAGGAGAGCACATCGACGCCGGCGGCGTTGGTGAAGGTGCGCATCGGCACGTCCAGGGAGGCCGCGGCATTGGCTATCCGCGCCCCGTCGAGGTGGACCTTCATGCCGTGACCGTGGGCGTGCTCGCAGATGGCGCGGATCTCGTCGGGCGTGTAGACCGTGCCGAGCTCGGTGTTCTGGGTGATCGAGACGACCTGCGGCATGGCGCGGTGCTCGTCGTCCCAGCCGTAGGCCTGCCGGTCGATGAGCTCGGGGGTGAGCTTGCCGTCCTCGGTGGGCACCGTGAGCAGCTTGAGGCCGCCCACGCGCTCGGGGGCGCCGCCCTCGTCCACGTTGATGTGGGCGGTTTCCGCGCAGATGACCGCGCCCCAGCGGTCGGTCATCGCCTGGAGCGAGACCACGTTGGCGCCGGTTCCGTTGAACACCGGGAACGCTTCGGCGGTGGGGCCGAAGTGGCTGTGCATGACGCGCTGGAGGTGACCGGTGTAGTCGTCCTCGCCGTAGGCGATCTGGTGGCCGCCGTTGGCGAGGGCGAGGGCCGCGAGGATCTCCGGGTGGGTCCCCGCGTAGTTGTCACTGGCGAAGCCGCGTACCTGCGGGTCGTGATGACGACGCGCGTCGGTCCTTACGGTTGCGGGGTCAGCCACAGGCGCTTTCCGTTCACTTCCGGGGCGGGCCGGTCCCAGACGCCGGCGATGGCATCGGCCAGTTCCTTGACGTCGGTGAAGCCCGCGAACTTCGCATTCGGGCGCTCGGCGCGCATCGCGTCGTGCACCAGTGCCTTCACGACCAGGATCGCAGCCGCGCTGCGCGTCCCGTCCTCGCCCCCCGCCTTGCGGAAGGCGTCCGCGAGCGCGAGGGTCCAGGCCTCGGCCGCCGCCTTGGACGCGGCGTACGCGGCGTTGCCCGCGGTGGGACTGCTCGCGCCGGCCGCGCTGATCAGCAGGTAGCGGCCGCGGTCGCTGCGCTGCAGGCCTTCCTGGAAGGCGAGCGACGTGCTCTGGACGGTACGGATCAGCAGCTTCTCCAGCAGCGTCCAGTCCGCCAGGTCGGTGTCCGCGAAGGCCGGGCTGCCGCGCCAGCCGCCCACGAGGTGGACCAGGCCGTCGATCCGGCCGAACTCCTTCTCCGTCCTGTCCGCCCATTCGCGGGCGGCGTCGAGATCGAGCAGGTCCACGGTGTCGCCGGTGACGGTGGCGCCGCCGTGGGCGTAGCGGGCCGCGTCCACGGCCTCGGCGAGCCGGGTGGCGTTCGCGTCGGAGGCGACGACGACCGCTCCCGCCTCGGCGAGCCGGAGCAGCGTGGCCCGGCCTGCCGGACCCGCCGCCCCTGCCACGGCGACCACAGCGCCTTCGAGCGCACCGCTCCCGTTGCCCTTGCCGTTTCCGTTCATGGCCACCGCCTCCTCGCTCCGTGTGCTCACGCGGCCGCCTGCCCGGCGTCCGCGGCGGTGATGCCCTTGGTGGAGGCGATCACGTTCTTCAGCTTCTTGGAGAGCGCCTCATAGAACATGCTCAGGGGAAACTCGTCCGGAAGCACGTCGTCGACGAGTTTGCGGGGCGGCTGGGAGAGGTCCAGGGCGTCGGGACCCTTGGCCCAGCGGGAGCCGGGGTGCGGGGCCAGGTAGGTGGAGACCAGGTCGTATGCGGCGAACCAGTGGACGAGCTTCGGGCGGTCGATGCCGTCGCGGTAGAGCTTCTCGATCTCGCCGCAGAGCTGGTTGGTGATCTGCGGGGCCAGCTCCCAGTCGATCTTCAGGGTGTTGTCGGTCCAGCGCACGACGTCGTGCTTGTGGAGGTACGCGAAGAGGAGCTGGCCGCCGAGTCCGTCGTAGTTGCGGACGCGCTCGCCGGTGACCGGGAAGCGGAACATCCGGTCGAACAGCACGGCGTACTGCACGTCGCGGCCCTGGCCGAAGCCGTCGGCCTCCAGCTTCACGGCCTCCCGGAAGGCGGTGAGGTCGCAGCGCAGCTCTTCGAGGCCGTACATCCAGAACGGCTGGCGCTGCTTGATCATGAACGGGTCGAACGGCAGGTCACCGTGGCTGTGGGTGCGGTCGTGGACCATGTCCCAGAGCACGAAGGCCTGCTCGCAGCGCTGCTGGTCGCCCACCATCTCGCGGATGTCGTCGGGCAGCTCGACGCCCAGGAGCTCGACGGACGCCTCGGTGACCCGGCGGAAGCGGGCGGCCTCGCGGTCGCAGAAGATGCCGCCCCAGCTGAAGCGCTCGGGGGCCTCGCGCACGGCGATGGTCTCCGGGAAGAGCACCGCGGAGTTGGTGTCGTAGCCGGAGGTGAAGTCCTCGAAGGTGATCCCGCAGAACAGCGGGTTGTCGTAACGGGTGGCCTCCAGGTCCGCGAGCCACTCGGGCCAGACCATCCGCAGCACGACGGCTTCGAGGTTGCGGTCGGGGTTGCCGTTCTGCGTGTACATCGCGAAGACGACCAGGTGCTGCAGCCCGTCGGCGCGCTCCTTGGCCGGCTGGAAGGCGAGCAGCGAGTCGAGGAAGTCCGGGACACCGAAACCGTCTGCCGCCCAGCGGCGCAGGTCGGCGACGAGGGCACGGTGGTAGGCGGCGTCGTGCGGAAGCAGCGGGGCGAGCTGCCCGACGGCGGCCGTCACCCGCTCCAGGGCCGCCTCGGCGACCGCGGGTGAAGGCGCACCCTCGGCCTCGAAGTCGATGGAGCCGTCCTTCGACTGCCAGGGACGGATCTCCTCCACGGCGTTCTTGAGCGCGGGCCAGGCAGGGTGATCGATCACCCGCTGGGCGGCAGTTATGCCGTCGGCTGCAACGTCGTGCACAAGAATTTCCGTCATAACACTTCCTCCACGGGAGAACCTCGCGTCAGGTAACCGTATCCGTGTGCGGTTCCCCAAGACAAGTGGGGCCCTGGAAATTATCCTGTGCGACCGCATGGTCACCGCGTTTTTTCCTGTCGGATGGCGATGCGGCGACCGCTTCATCGCGCCGGCGCCGATGAGGCGTCGCCCGGAGGGACCAGGCCGCCCCGCCGTCGCACACCTGCCCGGCAATCCCTTGCGGGACACGCCCACGCATGAGTGACCCAGCTCGCGCAGCACGCGCCGCGACCGGTAGGACGTACGGCGTCAGCCCTTCCCGCACCACTCCGGAGAACCGCCGCGTGAGCATCCGTGCCGTCCTGGTCGCCGCAGTCATCACCGGGTTCCTGCTCGGCGCAGCCGATGTCCAGGGGCACGGCGCCCCGCTCCCCCGCCCGGCCGCGCCGCTCGCCGCGACCGGGCACTGAGGGCCCGGTCGCGGTCATGCGGCAGTGCCGTGTGGGTAGGAGCAGGACACGGGCAGACGCCGTCGACGGAAGCGAGAGTGCCTTGTCTTTTCTCACCATCGGTCACCGCGGGGTGATGGGTGTCGAACCGGAGAACACCCTGCGTTCGTTCGTCCACGCCGAGCAGGCCGGGATGGACCTCATCGAACTGGACCTTCACCTGAGCAAGGACGGCGCCCTGGCCGTCATGCACGACGCCGACGTGGACCGTACGACCGACGGCAAGGGCCCGATCGCGGAGAAGACCCTGGCCGAGCTGCGCGAACTCGACGCCGGCCTGGGCGAGCGGATCCCGGTCTTCGAGGAGGTTCTCGACGCGGTGGGGTCCGCCATGCAGGCGGAGATCAAGGACGTGGCCGCCGCCCGCACGCTGGCCGAGGTGATGCGGCGGCGCGGTCTCGTCGACCGGGTCGAGGTGATCTCGTTCCACGACGAGGCGATCGCCGAGATCGCGCAGCTGGTGCCCGGGGTGCGGACGGCGCTCGTGGCCAGCCGCTGGGGCAAGGATGTGGTGGACCGCGCGAAGGCGGTGGGCGCCACCCGGCTGGTGCTCAACGTCCGGCGCATCACCCTGGAACTGGTCGAGAAGGCGCACGCCGAGGGGCTGACCGTGGTCGGCTGGGTGGTCAACACCCAGGACCACCTGCGGCTCGCGCGCGGACTCGGGCTCGACGGCGCGACGACCGACTTCCCGGAGATCCGCCGCGCGGGCCGGTTCACCGCATAGCCGCGGGTCAGCCGGCCGGCAGCTCCTTGACCAGCAGTTCGAAGGCGAGATCGTCCCGCTGCGGGACGCCGAAGCGCTCGTCGCCGTACGGGAACGGGCTCATCCTTCCCGTACGGCGGTAGCCGCGGCGCTCGTACCAGGCGATCAGGTCCTCCCTGACCGAGATCACGGTCATCTGCATCTCCCGTGCCCCCCAGCTCTCCCGGACGGTGCGCTCGGCCTCGGCGATGATCACCTTGCCGAGTCCGCCGCCCTGGAGCGAGGGACGGACCGCGAACATCCCGAAGTAGGCCGCCTCGCCACGGTGCTCCAGCTGGCAGCAGGCGACCTGCACGCCGTCGCGCTCCACCACCAGCAGCCTGCTGCCGGAGTCCTCCACCACCGCGCGGACCCCCTCCGGGTCGGTCCGCTGCCCCTGGAGGATGTCCGCCTCGGTAGTCCAGCCCGCGCGGCTGGAGTCACCTCGGTACGCGGACTGGATGAGCTCCACGAGCGCGGGCACATCCGCGTCGGTCGCGTCGCGGAAGGTCAGCTCTCCCGAGTCCCGGGGCGGGGCGGTGTCCATGAGGGGGCTCTCCGTTTCTCCGTGTTGCCGTGCCGCAGCAGCGTAGCCCTCCCCGACCGGCCTACGCTCCGGACCATGGTTCATGTGCTGAGCAGCCGGATCCTGTTGCGCCCCACGGATCCCGAACGGTCACGTGTCTTCTACGGGGAGTCCCTCGGCCTGCCCGTCCACCGGGAGTTCGGTACCGGCCCGGAGCGGGGGACGGTCTACTTCCTGGGCGGCGGTTTCCTGGAGGTGTCCGGCCGCGGTGACGCGCCACCGGCTCCCGGGCTGCTGCTGTGGCTCCAGGTGGCCGATGTGCGGGCGGCGTACGAGGAGCTGTCGGCACGCGGTGTGGAGGTGCTGCGGGCGCCGAGACGTGAGCCCTGGGGGCTCGACGAGATGTGGATCTCCGATCCGGACGGGGTCCGCATCGCCGTCGTCGAGGTGCCGGAGGACCATCCACTGCGGTTCAGGCCCTGACGTCCGGGTCCGCTCGCACCGTCCGGGACCGCTCGCACCAGGCGTAACGCAATACACCACCGTCGCGCGCTCCCCCAGTACTCCAGTGCGCCGCGTACAGGTGTCCGGCCCCGGGCATCGATTGAGCGACGGCGATGTCGTTCGCCCGGGGGGAGGGTCTGCTGTGCATGGACCGGCGATGTCCGGCTGGCTGCTGATGGCGTTGTGCGCGCTGACGGGCGCGTACTGCCTGCTGCGTACCCGTGGCGGTACCGCCGAGGAGCGCAGAACGGCGCGCGCGGAGGCGCTGATGGGCTTCGGCATGGCCGCGATGGCGGTGCCCGCGGCCGTCGTCGCCCCGCCCGCGTGGGCATGGGCCGTGTACGCGGCACTGTTCGGCGTCGCCGCCCTGCGCGCCCTCTGGTTCTCCCGCCACAGCGGGCACCATCTGCATCACCTGGTCGGCTCGTCGGCGATGGTCTACATGGCCGTCGCCATGGCGGGGCCGGGCGGAGCCGCACACGGCGGTCACGGGTCGCACACCATGGCCGCGGCCGGGGGCGTTCCGCTGCTGACCGGGCTGCTCCTCGCCTACTACGCCGCCTATGTGCTCCGTTCGGGCGCCCGGCTGATCCCGGTGGCCGCGACGACGGCCGGTGGCGGGGCCATGGCGGGCGGATCGGTGACGGGCGGCACGTTGTCCGGCGGGCCGGCGCCGGCCCGCTGGGCGAACCGGCCGGAGCTGGCGCTCGCCTGCCGTCTGACCATGGGGATATCCATGTTCGCGATGCTGCTCACCCTGTGAGACAGCGGGCCCGGCAAACCGTGGCGTACGTCACTTGCCGAGCGCAGCCGTACCCGCACGCGCCTTGCCCCTCATAAGGTGACGCCATGTTGGTCTCCCTCGCGCTGCTGCTGCTCGGTGCACTGGCCGCCGTCGTGACCCCGCGGCTGATGGCTCGGGCCGAATGGCCGGAGCACGAGCCCGTTGTGGCGCTGTGGGTGTGGCAGTGCGTGGTGGCGGGCGTGCTGCTCTCCTTCGCCCTGTCCATGACGTTCAGCGCGGCGGCGGCCTGGCAGGCGGTACGCGGCCATGTCTTCGCACCCGCGCCGCGCGCCGTGGTCGAGGCCTACGCCCTTGCCGCGTACGGCCCGTGGTCGGCCGTGATGGCCGTGCTGCTCGCGCTGGGCGGAGTCTGGACGGCCGCGATGCTGACCCGCGAGATCCGCCGGGCGCGGCTGCGGCGCAAGCAGCGGCGCACCGAACTCCTGGTACGTTCCCCGCTGCTGCCCGGCGAGGAGCCCGGCAGCGAACGGCTGGTGGTACTGGAGGGCGAGCGCCCCGATGCCTGGTGGCTGCCCGGCTCGGCGCCCCAACTGGTCATCACCACGGGGGCGCTGGGAAGGCTGAAGGGCCGTCAGCTGGACGCGGTGCTCGCCCACGAGCAGGGCCACGCGAAGGCCCGCCACGACTGGCTGCTGAACTGCTCGGCGGCGCTGGCGTCCGGGTTCCCGCAGGTGCCGGTGTTCGCGGCCTTCCGGGGCGAGATGCACCGGCTCGTCGAACTTGCCGCAGACGATGTGGCGTCACGCCGCTTCGGCCGCCTGACGACCGCATTGGCCCTGGTCGAACTCAACGAGGACCGCGGCGTGTTCGGCCCCTCGGGGACGCCGGACGCGCAGGTGCCGCTCCGGGTCGACCGGCTGCTGGCACCTGCGGGGCGGCTCACCGCGGGCCGTCGGCTGCGGCTCACCGCGGCGGCCGCGTTCGTTCCGGCGATCCCCCTGCTGGTCGCGCTCGTTCCGGCGATCAGCGCCCTGGGCTAGGGCCTTGGACCGGTCCGGCGGGACACGCCGGAGCCGGGCCGGGGCACCGGGAATGGCACGGCGCGCCGCCCGTCGGAGAGGATCCCTCCATGCTCTCCTCCCCGCCGCTCCCCCGCCCGGACCGCATCCGCGCCTCTGCCCTGGTCCTGCGGACCGGGGCGGCCTGCGCGGCCCTCTTCCTGGCGCTGCTGGCCCTGGTGGCCTCGCGATGGTCCCCGCTGATGAGCCTGGACCGTACGGTCGCCGACGCGCTTCACCGGCGGGCGGTGACGGAGCCAGGCCTCGTCCACGTCAACCGGGTGCTGACGGACTGGCTGTGGGACCCCTGGACGATGCGCGCGCTGATCACCGTCGCCGTGGTGGCCCTGTGGTGGCGCGGCGCCCGGTCGCTCGCGGTCTGGGTGGCGGCGGCGAGCGTGCTGTCCAGCCTGCTGCAGCAGGGGATCAAGGCGGCTGTGGACCGGGAGCGGCCCCAGTGGCCCGACCCGGTGGACTCCGCCCACTACGCGGCGTTCCCGTCCGGACACGCGATGACCGCGACGGTGAGCTGCGGACTGCTGCTGTGGCTGCTGCACCGGCACGGCGCAGGACCCAGGATGTGGCGGACGGCGCTGGCCGCGGCGTGGGTCTCGGTGCTCGGGGTCGGGATCACCCGGCTCTACCTGGGCGTGCACTGGCCGTCGGATGTGCTGGGCGGGTGGCTGCTGGGGGCAGCACTGGTCGCGTTCACGGTGGCGGGATTCGAACGGCATGAGGCCCGCGACCGGCCTTCGCGCAAGGTCTGAACAGGCATCCTTGCGGGGCCGTCGGCGCATCGGCAAGGATCGGGGCCATGGCGATCAAGGGTGTGCTCTTCGACTTCTCCGGGACGCTGTTCCGCATCGAGTCCGTCCGGTCCTGGCTGGCCGCGGCCCTCGCCGAGCGGGGGGTGAGCGTGGACGAGGCCGCCTTCGACCGGTACGCACGGGAGCTGGAGGCCGCCCGCGCGCTGCCGGGCGGGCCCGCTCCGCAGCGGGTCCCGGAGGACCTGGCGGAGGTCTGGGCCTCCCGTGACGAGAGCGCGCAGGCGCACCGGGCCGCGTACACCGGCCTGGCCCGCCAGGTCGCGCTGCCGGATCCCGGGCTGTACGACGCGCTGTACGAACGACACCGGACCCCGGAGGCCTGGCGTCCCTATCCGGACGCGGCCGAGGTGCTGGGCGCACTGGCGGCCGGCGGCGTACGGATCGGCGTGGTGAGCAATATCGGCTGGGATCTGCGGCCGGTCCTCAGGGCGCACGGCCTGGACCCCTTCGTGGACGCGTACGCGCTGTCCTTCGAGCACGGCATCCGGAAGCCGGACGCACAGCTGTTTCACATCGCCTGCACACTTCTCGGACAGCATCCGACGGATGTGGTGATGGTCGGGGACGACCGGCACGCGGACGCCGGAGCCGCCGCGCTGGGCTGCGAGGTGCGGTTCGTGGAGCCCGCGCCGCTGGCTGAGCGCCCGCACGGACTACGGGAGCTCGGATTGGTGCCCGGGGTTGCCTGAGGAACATGTGAGAGATGTCCCTTGCGCCCAATGGGTCTGATAGTCACATCGTGGCCTTAGCCTGGTACGTATGTCCCCGACTCCGTGCCCGTCCGGTTCCGTGCGTTCCGCCGCAGTGGTGAATGAAGACATTCGCGAACTGTGGCAGCGCTCGGGCGGACGTCTGTCGCCGGAGGACGAGGAGGAGTACCAGCGGTTGCTCGTCGAGTGGGCGGCCGCCACGGGCGGCGGCCGCCGGTCCGCGGCCTGAGCGCGCCTCCCTGATCCGCCCCGGTGCCGGGTTTCCGGTTCACTGTGCGGCGCTCTCCGTCGCGTCGCACCCTGGAGGCATGACACCTCCCCCGATCGTGATCTTCCGCCCCTCTCCCTCGGGCGGGCGGCGCGTCACCGTGCAGCGCGACGGGCGGGTCCAGATACTCGGCCTCGCGCACTCCGATCACGACGTGATCGTGTTCCTGGAGGGCGCGGGGCTCGACGACCCCGAGCGGATTCTGGACAGCCCCGAGTGGGTCGAGTGGCGCGGCGGTCGGGCGCACCGGTACGAGGCGGCCTGAGACATCCGGTTCCGGCGGTCTCCCGCGCCGCCCGAACCGGCGGTCACTCCGGCGGGCCGGCCCGCCGTGAGGCGGACCGGCCGTCACCTCAGCGCTCGAAGTAGTCGGGCTGCGTCTGGACGTTGAGCTCGTCCGTCCGCACCCGCTTCGCCGGATCGGTGCGCCGGTCATCGATCCTCAGGACGTCGAAGCCCTTGGCGATGTCGTTGGAGTAGATGTAGCCGTTGTAGTAGTACGCCGACCACGGGCCGGCCGTGGTGACCTCGTCCATGGTGACGGGACCGCGCTCGAAGTAGCCGATCTCCTTCGGCTTCGACGAGTCGGTGAAGTCCCAGACCGAGACTCCGCCCTGGTACCAGGCCTGAACCATCAGGTCGCGGCCCTTGACCGGGATGATCGACCCGTTGTGGGCGACGCAGACCTCGGTGTCGGCCTGCGGGCGGTCGATCTTGAAGTAGCTGCGGAAGACCAGCTTGCGGTGGTCGCCCCTGCCGACGATGTCGTAGATGCCGTCGGCGCCGCGCTTGGGCCCGACCTCCTCGTTGCAGGTGGCCGCGCCACCGCCGCCGAGCTCATCGGTGAAGACGACCTTGTCCGCGCGCTGGTTGAACGTCGCCGAGTGCCAGAACGCGAAGTTCACGTTGTCCTGCACCCGGTCGATGATCTTCGGGTTCTCCGGGTCCTTGATGGAGAACAGCAGGCCGTCGCCCATGCACGCACCGGCCGCCAGGTCCTTGGAGGGCAGCACGGTGATGTCGTGGCAGCCGGTGGTCTTGGACACGCCCGGGTTGGTGGGCGCGCCCGGGTTCCCGCCGTCCGGGAAGAGCACCGGGAAGTTCACGATGCGGGCCTTCTCCGGTGCCTGGCGCGGCACCTTGATGATCGAGATCCCGTCGTGCGGGGGCCGGCAGTCCGGGAACGTCTCGCTCGGCGAGTAGGAGGAGACGTACACGTATACGTTCTTGCGCTCGGGAACGATGGTGTGGGTGTGCGATCCACACGCGGTCTCGACGGCGGCGACGTACTTCGGATTGCGCTTGTCGCTGATGTCGAAGACCTTCATGCCCTCCCAGGAGGACTTCTCCGTGGCGGGCTGGGTGGTGCTCGCACAGGAGTTGTCGCTCCGCGAGGAGTCCGTCGACAGGAACAGCAGGTTCCCGGAGACGGAGATGTCGTTCTGCGATCCGGGGCACAGGACCTGGGCGACCGTCTTCGGCGACTTCGGGTTGCTGATGTCGAAGATCCTGAAGCCGTCGTAGTTCCCGGCGAAGGCGTACTTCCCCTGGAAGGCCAGGTCCGTGTTCAGCCCCTGGAGCGCGTCCTTGGGGACGTTGGCGAGATGGGTGATGTTGCGGCTGTGGACGATCTCGTCCACGCCGGGTATCTCACCGCTCCTGATCGCGGCGGTCGCCTCCGCCTCCTGACGCGTGGAGACTTTCGCAGGAGTCGAGGCCGAGTCTCCCGGGTCGGGGGTAGCGGCCGCGGGTCCGGCCATCAGCAGAGTGGCGAAGAGCCCGGCGGCGGCAGCCGCCACGCCCAGACGTCTGCGCCGCACCGGGGTGGTGTGCAACGAGGTCACTGCGTCCTCCCATGGATCCGAATGTAGTTGACCGGTTCACGGACTCCGGCAGTATCGTCCTTGCCATGGGCATCCCAACAGATGGCAACAGAGACGTAATGAAAGTTTCTGATCACACCTGTGCGTTGACGTGCTAGTACAGAGCGCAACCACCCATGTATCAACGGAGGTCGCTTTGTTGATTCGACGTCAGTTCCGGCGGTTCCGCGGATTCGCCGTCATCGTCGCCGTGACCGCGACCGTACTCACCTCGGCCGGCTGCGACGGAGGCGGCGGTGACAACGCCTCGAAGGACCGGGCGGGCGGAGGCGGTTCGGTCGTGGCCCCCGGAAAACCTGGTGAGCCCGCGCGTACGCTCTCGGCCACCGAGGCGGCGAAGGCCGCCGCAGGGGTGGACACGCCCAACTCCGCGGACGTCCGCTACGTCCGGATGATGATCGAACACCATGCCCAGGCGCTGGTGCTGGCCCGGCTGGTTCCCACCCGCTCCGACTCGGCCGCCGTCAAGCGGCTCGCCGAGCGCATCACCGCGGCCCAGCAGCCGGAGATCGACGCGATGAAGGGCTGGCTCAGCCGCCACGGACGCACCGAGCGGGCCGGTGGCCACGACCACGACGCCATGCCCGGCATGGCCACCGACACCCAGCTGGAACAGCTTCGGGCCGCGAAGGGCAAAGCCTTCGACCAGCTGTTCCTCAAGCGCATGATCACCCACCACCAGGGAGCGGTCACCATGGCGACCGAGGTGCTGTCGCAGGGGAACAACGTCCAGGTCGAGGAGATGGCCGACGACGTCGTCGCCCAGCAGACCACCGAGGTCAGCCGGATGCGCGCCCTCTCCACCTGACGACACACCGGCGCAGCTCGGCAGGACACGGGCGCCCCGACGAAGCACCGGCGCACCTCTCCCCCGCCGGGCCCGTCGGTGCGATGCTGGAGGCACCCTCCGGGAAGAGGTGCGCCGTGCAACGTGTTGCCGTCGTCGGCTCCGGCCCCAGCGGGATCTACGCAGCCCAGGCCCTGGTGAGCCACCCCCTGCTGCCCGGCCTGCGGGTACACGTACTGGACCGGCTGCCCTGCCCCTACGGCCTGGTGCGGTACGGCGTCGCCCCGGACCACGAGAAGATCAAGTCGCTCCAGCAGAGCCTGCGGGCGGTCCTGGAGCACGACCGGGTCACGTTCGTCGGCAATGTCCCGGTGGGCGGGGACGGGGTGTCACCCGAACGGCTCGGACTGCTGTACCAGGCGGTGGTCTACTGCGTGGGAGCGGCAACGGACCGCCCGCTGGGTATCCCCGGGGAGGAACTGCCGGGCAGCCACTCCGCGACCGACTTCGTCTCCTGGTACAGCGCACACCCCGATGCCGCCGCCCGCCGTTTCGCGCTCCAGGCCCGTTCGGCCGTGGTGATCGGGGTCGGCAACGTGGCCGTGGACGTGGCGCGGATCCTCGCGCGGGGCGCCGAGGAGCTGCGGCCCACCGACGTACCGGAGCCCGCGCTCGGCGCCCTGGCCGGCAGCCGGGTCCGCGAGATCCACCTGACCGGCAGGCGGGGCCCCTCGCAGGCCCGGTTCACCACCAAGGAGCTCCGGGAGCTCGGGGCGCTGCCCGGGGCGAGGGTCGTCGTGGACCCGGCGGAGCTCGTCCGGGACCCGGCGTACGCCGGTACGACACCCGGCTCCACGGCGCTCCCGGCGATGGTGCGCCGGAACCTCGACGTGCTGCGCGGGTGGGCCGCGGAGGCCGCTGCCGTCGGACCGGCGCCGCCCCGGACCATCGGACTGCGGTTCTACCTGCGCCCCGTCGAGCTCCTCGAGCGCCGGGGGCGGGTGGCGGGCGTGCGGTTCGCCCGTACCGCGCCGGACGGCAGGGGCGGTGTGTGCGACACCGGCACGTTCGAGGAGATCGAGGCGCGGCTGGTGCTCCGGGCGGTCGGCTACCGGGGGATGCCGCTGCCCGGCCTGCCCTTCGACCCGGTGCGCGGGACGGTGCCCCATCTGGCCGGACGGGTGCTGCGGGACGGGGTCCCCTCGCTCGGGGAGTACGTCGCGGGGTGGATCAAGCGGGGCCCGACCGGGGTGATCGGATCGAACCGTTCGTGCGCCAAGGAGACGGTCGCCTCGCTGGCCGAGGACGCCCCACTGCTCGCCGTACGCCCCTCGGTCCCGGACCCGGTGGCCGCTCTGCGGGCGTACGGGCTGCGCCCGGTGGAGTGGGACGGCTGGCTGTCGATCGAGCGCGCCGAGGCGGCCCTGGGGCGGTCGCTCGGCCGCGGCCCGGTGAAGATCCCGGACTGGCCGGGCCTGCTGGACGCGGCACGGGGCGACGGCGCGTAGGGGCGCGCACGGCGGTGGCGCGGGCGGTCAGCCCTCGCCGAGCCGGTCCGCCTGCCGGTTCGCCGCGTCGAGCACACGGTCCAGCAGTCCGGGGAACAGGGCCTCCAGATCCTCCCGGCGCAGCCCGTTCATCTTGGCGGTGCCCCGGTAGATCTGCTGGACGACACCGCTCTCGCGCAGTACCCGGAAGTGGTGGGTGGTGGTCGACTTGGTCACCGGCAGGTCGAACCGGGAACAGGTGAGTTCCTCCTCGGCGGCGGCCAGTTCGCGCACCACGCACAGCCGCACCGGGTCGGCGAGCGCGTGCAGCACCGCCTCGATCCTGATGTCCTCACGCGCCGGATGGGCCAGCGTGCGCGCGCCGACGGACGGCTCTGTGGCACTGGCAGGGGTCACGGTGGCTCCACATCGTCGCTTCGTCCGGGGTCCCCATAATACGAGATCCGTCGTAGCTCGAGGCCGATCCTTCGAACACCCGGATGACGGGAGGACGCCGGTGGTCGCGGGACGCCGTTCGTCCCAGGATCCCGGCAACGCATCTTGACCTGGCGCGCACTCCAGCTCCTAGCGTCGGGGGATGATAACGAAGCAGCACAGGATCGGCACCGGATTCGGTGCCCGCAGCACGGCCGACGACGTCCTCGCCGGAATCGATCTGACGGGCACGACCGCCCTCGTCACCGGCGGGTATTCCGGCCTCGGGCTGGAGACCACCCGCGCTCTCGTGCGGGCGGGAGCACACGTCGTCGTCCCCGCCCGCCGTCCCGCGACCGCCGAACGCGCTCTGCACGAGGTACCCGGAACGGAGGTGCACGCTCTCGACCTGGCGGATCCCGAGAGCATCCGCGCCTTCGCCGGCCGTTTCCTGGACACCGGCCGTTCCCTCGGCATCCTCATCAACGGCGCGGGCATCATGGCCTGCCCGGAAACACGGACCGGTCCCGGCTGGGAGGCGCACTTCGCGGTCAATCACCTCGGCCACTTCGCCCTTGTCCAGCGTCTCCGTCCGGCGCTGGCCTCGGCTCCCGGAGGGGCACGGGTGGTGTCCGTGGCCTCGTCCGGTCATTTCCTGTCCGGCATCCGCTGGGACGACATCCACTTCCGCACCGGCTACGACCGCTGGCTGGCCTACGCCCAGTCCAAGACCGCCAACGCCCTCTTCGCCCGCCACCTCGACAGCTTGGGCTCCGGTCTCGGGTTGCGGGCCTTCGCGGTGCACCCCGGCAGCATCCTCACCCCGCTGCAGCGCCACGTCCCCCGCGAGGAATGGCTCGCGCAGGGCTGGGTGACCCCGGGCGGGGCGCCGTCCGCGGGCTTCAAGACCCCGGAGCAGGGCGCGGCGACAGCCGTGTGGGCCGCGACGTCACCGCTGCTCGACGGTCACGGGGGCGCCTACTGCCAGGACTGCGACATCGCGGAACCGGCCGCCACCGAGGACATGCTCGTCGGCGGGGTCAAGCCCTGGGCCACCGACCGCGAAGCGGCGTCGCGGCTGTGGGAACTGTCCGCCGGGCTCACCGGGCTCGACGCGTTCTGACAAGGGGCGCGCGGGCGAGCCGTCGCCCGGGGCCGACGGGGTCAGGGCAGGTACGGCCAGACGCTGACGTGGTCCCGTCCGACGTGAACCTCGATCCACGACCCGTCGGCGCCTTCCGGAGGCCGGGGACCGGCGAGGTCGAACAGGATCAGCGCGCCGCCCATGTCAAGCACGGCCACGTCGTCCTCGCTGAGGCTGAGGCGGCCCCGGAAGACGACGCGGCCGGCCTCTTGCGACAGCTTCGGCGTCGCGGAGGCCGCCGGCCGTGTGTTCACCGCCCAGTCGATGCCCTCGTCGACGGTCCACTCCACATGGTGTTCGGCGCCCGGCCCGTCCGGGGCGCCCTGCCAGTGCACCACCGCGGTTCCCACCGCGCAGTGCACGCGGACCACCGCGGGCGTCGAAGGGGCCTGCCGCACCGTCTCTGTTCTGACCAACACGCGGCCATCCTCCCGGACTGCCTCCGCGGGGGAACGGTTCTGCCGATAAAGCCCCCGTTCGGGCCCCAGATGTGAGTAAGCGTCAGCCGGTCAGCAGCTCCGGGTCCTTGGCGAGCGAGGCGAGACGGCCGCCCGGGTCGGGGATCAGCCTGCGGGTCGACAAATCGAGGATGCCGGAAACACCCGTGATGTCCGCCGCGACCGTGCCGTCCTCCTTGAGGATCTGCTGCGCGACCGTGAAGGTCTTGCCCTCGCCGTAGTCGAACCGGCAGGACACCCGTACCCGCTCGCCGCCCCGCAGTTCGCGGCGGAACCTCACCGTGACCTCCAGTGCGACCGGCCCCACCCCGTCGGCCAGCAGCTTGTCCTGGGGCAGTCCGGCGGCCCGCAGCAGCTCCCAGCGCGCGTGCTCGGCGTACTGGAGGTATACGGCCTGGTTCAGATGGCCCTGGGTGTCGAGCTCGTAGCCGCGCACGGTGACGTCAACAAAGAAGGTCATGGACGTCGAAACAGCACGGCGTGATCCGGCATTCCCCCGCCGGACGGCGGCGCACGCCGCCGGGTCCCCCGCAATCGTCACCGTCCGGACCCTTTACGCACCTGTCATGCCCAGGTAACTTCCTGACCGCAAAAGATTGCAGCAAAATTCAGACAGTTCTTGCTGTCGGAAGCACTGCTCGCCCGAACCCCGAGGCGCGTCCGGGTTCTCCGGCGGGACCCGCGGGTGCTCGCTGAGCGCCCGCTGTCGGCCGCGACGGCCAGGTGGCCGTCGCACTCCCCTGGAGAGACGAATGAAACACATCCCCCACCGACGGCTCAGACGCCCTCTGGCAGCAGCGGCGGCCGCCGCCGGGCTGCTGAGTCTGCTCACCGCCGTACCGGATCCGGCGGACGCCTCGTCAGCCGTGCCCGTGGCGGCCGCCGAGAACACCGCCACGGTCTTCTACTACACCAAGACCCGCGACTGGACCGCGTACAACCTCCACTACGCACCCGACGGCGGCTCCTGGACGGCCGTGCCCGGCACACGTATGGAGGCCGCCTGCACGGACTGGGTCAAGAAGACTGTTCCGCTGGGCAGTTCATCGGGGCTGGCCGCCACCTTCAACAACGGATCGGGCGTCTGGGACAACAACTCCGGCAAGAACTACGCGCTGGGGACCGGCACCATCACCGTCAAGGACGGCGTGGTGGCGCACAGCGATCCGTGCGCCGGGACCGATCCGGGCCAGGAGCCCTCGCCGGGTACGGGGAACGGCGCGACGGTCTACTACTCGACCAAGACCGTCGGCTGGAGCACCACGAACCTGCACTACCGGCCCTCCGGAGGCGCCTGGACCACCGTGCCCGGCGTCGGCATGGAAGCGGCCTGCACCGGCTGGGTGAAGCGGTCGGTCGACCTCAGCAGCGCGACGGAGATGCAGGCCACCTTCAACAACGGCAACGGGGTCTGGGACAACAACAACGGCAGCGACTACCGCATCCCCGCAGGGGTCACCACGATCAAGGACCGGAAGGTCACCAAGGACGCCGCGGACCCCTGCGTCGCCGAACCGCCGGACACCGAGGCACCCACCGTCCCGGCCACCGTGAAGGCCGACGCGGACGGCGTGTCGGTCGTCCTCACCTGGGAACCGTCCAGCGACAACCGGGGAGTGACGAAGTACCAGGTCACCCGTACCGGTGGCAGCAAGGGCACGATGGTGAGCGACGTCGGCTCGACCGTCTTCTCCGACGCCAACCTCGAGGAGAAGACCGCGTACAGCTACACCGTCAGGGCGGTCGACGCGGCGGGCAACACCTCGGCGCCGTCGACCGCCGCCAAGGCGACCACGGGAACCAGGCCCGCGACTCCGGCAGCTGGCAAGCCGCTGGGCACCGACCCGCGCAAGGACCCGATCTACTTCGTCCTCACCGCCCGCTTCAACGACGGGGACACGAGCAACAACAGGGGCGGAAACCAGGACGTGAAGTCCGGGAACGCCGCCAACAACGACCCCATGTTCCGGGGCGACTTCAAGGGCCTGGTCAGCAAGCTCGACTACGTCAAGGGCCTGGGGTTCTCCGCGATCTGGATCACTCCGGTGGTGCTGAACCGGTCCGACTACGACTACCACGGCTATCACGGCTACGACTTCTACAAGGTCGACCCCCGGCTCGAATCGGCGGGCGCCTCGTACCAGGACCTGATCAACGCCGCGCACGCCAAGGGCATGAAGATCTACCAGGACGTCGTCTACAACCACTCCTCGCGCTGGGGCGCCAAGGGCCTGTACACGCCGACCGTCTACGGGGTCCGGGACGACCAGTGGAGCTGGTACTACGACGAGAAGCAGGACGGCTTCGAGTACGACGGTCTGACCATCGACCCCAAGACCGGCAAGTCGTACTACAACGGCGACCTGTGGTCGACCGCGGAGCCGGCCGGCAACACCTGTGTGGACTGGGGGAAGCCCACGCAGTACACCTCCCCTGAGGGCTACCGGATCTACAACTGCCAGTGGCCCAACCCGACTTCGGGCATGTTCCCGAAGCAGTACTACCACAACTGCTGGCTGGGGAACTGGGAGGGCGAGGACTCGCGCTCCTGCTGGCTGCACGACGATCTGGCCGACTTCAACACCGAGTCCGCCCCCGTCCAGAACTACCTGATCGGGGCGTACGACAAGTACATCGGCATGGGCGTCGACGGCTTCCGGATCGACACCGCCGTCCACATTCCACGCACCACCTGGAACCGCCGGTTCCTGCCGGCGATCCAGGAGCGCGTCACCCAGCAGTTCGGCGCTGAGGCGGCGAAGAACTTCTTCGTCTTCGGCGAGGTGGGCGCGTTCGTCAACGACAAGTGGAACCGCGGCTCGGTCAACCACTCCGCGCAGTTCTTCACCTGGAAGGAGCGCAAGGAGTACAACGCGGACGACACCAAGGCCGCCCTGGAGATGTACGACTACGAGGAGAAGCTGGGCACCGGTGCACAGCCGACGTCCACCAACGCCTTCCTCGACGGGAACGCATATCACACCCCCGACCACAGCAAGTTCTCCGGCATGAACGTCATCGACATGCGGATGCACATGAACTTCGGGGACGCCAACAACGCCTACAACAACGGCAAGGACTCGGACGACAGTTACAACGACGCCACGTACAACGTCGTCTACGTGGACAGTCACGACTACGGCCCCAACAAGAGCAGTGAGCGCTATGCGGGCGGCACCGACGCCTGGGCCGAGAACATGGCCCTGATGTGGACGTTCCGCGGCATCCCGACGCTCTACTACGGATCGGAGATCGAGTTCCAGGCCGGCAAGAAGATCGACTGCGGGCCCAGCTGCCCGCTGGCGACCACCGGCCGCGCCTACTACGGCGACCATGTCGCGGGCACGGTCGAGGCCTCCGACTTCGGCAAGATCTCGTCGGCCACCGGCGAGGTCGCGAACACGCTGAGCAAGCCGCTGGTCAAGCACGTCCAGCGGCTCAACGAGATCCGTCGTGCGGTGCCGGCCCTGCAGATGGGTCAGTACTCCACCGAGGGCATCACCGGGCAGATGGCGTACAAGCGGCGCTATACCGACGCCGCGAGCGGAGTGGACAGCTTCGCCCTGGTGACGGTCACCTCCGCGGCCACGTACACGGGTGTCCCCAACGGCACCTACAAGGATGCCGTCACCGGTGACACGAAGGTGGTGACGGACGGCAAGCTGGCCGTGGCGGCCCCCGGCAAGGGAAACATGCGGGTCTACGTCCTGGACCTCGGCGGCCGCAACGCCGCTCCGGGGAAGGTCGGGGCGGCGGGTCCGTACCTGAAGTAGCGCGGCACAGCAGGAGGCCCGGCCCGCGGAGGGTGCGACATCCGCGGGCCGGGCCGTTTTCACGGTCGCGGCCGGGCGCTCAGGCCGTGACGGCGGCGAGGTGCGGGAACCTGAGCTCGGTCCAGCTGTGGAAGACCTCGCCCGGGCGCAGCACGGTGCCCGGCTGGTCCGGCCGGTTGGGTGAGTCGGGCAGGTGCTGGGTCTCCAGACAGACGGCGCTGTGACGGTCGTGGCGGCCGCCGCCGAGTGCGGCGAGGGTGCCGTCGAGCTGGTTGGCGGTATAGACCTGGATGCCGGGTTCGGTGGTCCACACCTCCATGATCCGCCCGCCCCCGGGGGCGGTGAGGCGGGCGGCGCGGTTGAGACCGGTGTTGCGGTCCCGGATGATCCAGCAGTGGTCGAAGCCGCCCGCCCTGCGCAGCTGTTCGTCGGGGAGCGCGATCCGGTCACCGACCGTGCGCGGGGTGGTGAGGTCGAACGGGGTGCCGTGCACCGGCGCGGCCGGGCCCTCGGGGATGCCGTCCTCGTCGACGGGGAGGTAGCTGTCGGCGTACACCTGGAGGGTGTGGCCGAGGATGTCTCCCTTGGCGGCGAGGTCGAAGTAGGCGTGGTTGGTGAGGTTGACGACGGTGGGGCGGTCCGTCGTCGCGGTGTAGCCGAGGGTGAGGGTGCCCGCCGTGTCGAGGATGTAGGTGACGGTGACGTCCAGCGCGCCGGGGAATCCCATGTCGCCGTCGGGGCTGTGCAGGCTGAGCCGGAGCCTGGCGGCCACGTCGGTGGCCTCCCCGTCGGCCTGCCAGACGCGGGTGTGGAAGCCCTCGGGCCCGCCGTGCAGGGCGTGTCCCCGGTCGGTGGCGGGGACCTGGTACACCGCCCCGTCGAGGGTGAAGCGGCCGTGCGCGATGCGGTTGGCGAAGCGGCCGATGAGGGCGCCGAAGAACGGGCTGCCGCTCGTGTAGTCGGCCAGGCCCGCCAGCGACCGGACGACGGACGCGGGGGCTCCCCCGGTGTCCGGCACGGTCAGACGGTGCAGGATGCCGCCGTAGGTGAGGATCTCGGCGCGGACTCCGCTGCCGGAGTCGAGCGTCCAGACATCGACGTCCGTGTTCCCATGGGCGCCGAACGGTTTGCGGTTCACGGTGGGGCGAGGCATCAGAGGTCCTTGCGAGGAGCGGACGGCCGGGAGGGGGACTGGGGCCTTTCGTCCGGATCCGGCCTGATCCGGACGAGAGGCCCTACGGCCCGGCGGGGGGCCGGGGGACGGTGGACTCCCGGACGATGAGCCGGTAGCCGGGCCGGGGGCGCCGGGGGGCGGGGGCCGCGTCGCCGGAGAGTCGCTCCACGAGGCTGTCGACGGCGAGGCGGGCGATGGCCTCCTTGTCCGGGGCGACCGTGGTGAGGGTGGTGGCCCCGTAGAGGCTCTCCTCGATGTCGTCGAAGCCGACGACGGCGACGTCCTCGGGGATGCGCAGACCGCGTTCGGAGAGGGTGCGCATCGCCCCGATGGCGATGAGGTCGTTGTACGCGAACACGGCGTCGGGCTGCTCGCCCCGGTCCAGGAGGGCGGCCATCGCGGTGGCCCCGTCCTGGCGGCCGTAGCCGTCGGTGACGACGACCAGTGACTCGTCGGGGACGATGCCCTCGGCGGCGAGCTCCTCCCGCCAGCCGCGCAGCCGCAGGTGGGCCGGCTGCCGTTCGCGGCCGGTGCGCGAGCCGAGGAAGGCGATCCGCCGGTTGCCCTGGTCGATGAGGTGGCGTACGGCCTCGCGGGAGGCCGCCACGTTGTCGATGGCGATGTGGTCGTAGGGCGCCTCGTACTCGCGCTCGCCGAGCAGCACCAGCGGGGCCGTCTCGGCCCGTGCCATCAGGTCCTCGGTCTCCAGGTGGATGGGGCTGAGGATGAGGCCGTCGATCACGTGGGACCGGAATCCCTGGCTGACCAGGAGTTCCTTCTCCCGGAGCCCGCCCGTGTGGTCGACCAGCACGGTGTAGTCGTGCCGGGCGGCCGCGTCGACGACCTCCCCGGCCAGCTCCCCGAAGTACGGGTTGCCGAACTCGGGGACGGCGAGGGCGATGATGCCCGTACGGCCCTTGCGCAGATGCCGTGCGGTGAGGTTCGGCCGGTAGCCGAGCTCGTCGATGGCCTGCTGTACCTTGGCGCGCATCTTCGGTGTGACGTGCTGATAGTTGTTCACCACGTTCGACACGGTCTTGATGGATACGCCCGCCCGTTGCGCAACGTCCTTGAGGCTGACGCCCACGGCACTCCCTGAATCGACTTGACGCGCGTTGAGGCGCGGTGGCCCGGCTCCGCCGGTTCGGCTCGGCCTGTGCCGGGGCCCGGGGCCCCGGCACAGGTTCAAGTGGTTCTGCGGCTGCGCGCCAGATAGCGCTGCGCCACGACGACAACGATAAGGAACCCTCCGCTGACCACGGACTGGTAAGAGGAGTTCAGCGAGCCGATCTGGTTGATCAGGTTCTGGATGACGGCGAGCAGCAGTACGCCCCAGAGCGTTCCGCTGATCGAGCCGGCGCCGCCGATCAGGAGAGTGCCGCCGATGACGACGGCGGAGATCGCGTCGAGCTCCATGCCCACGCCGACGATGGTGACCCCGGACGACAGCCGGGCGGCGTTGAGCGCGCCGGCGAGTCCGGCCAGCAGTCCGCTGAGCGTGTAGACCAGCATCTTGGTGCGGGCCACGGGCAGGCCCATCAGGGTGGCGGCGTCGCTGCTGCCGCCGACGGCGAAGAGGGTCTGCCCGAACGAGGTGCGCTGCAGCAGCAGGCCGCCGATGCCGAACAGGACGAGGGCGATGAGGATCGGGTAGCCGAAGCCCCACACGCTTCCCTGTCCAAGCTCGGCGAAGGCCGATCCCTTGGGGACCAGGTAGGTGGTGGCGCCCTCGTCGGTGAAGGCGAGCAGGATGCCGCGGGCTCCCAGCAGGGTGGCGAGCGTGACGATGAACGGTGCCATCCCCGCGCGGGCGACCAGGAAGCCGTTGAGCAGTCCGATCGCGCCGCAGGCCACCAGTGGTACGAGCAGTGCGGACAGGAAGCCCCACTGGGAGGCCCAGGCGGCGAGGACGCCGCCGAGCGCGAAGACGGAGCCGACGGACAGGTCGATGCCGCCGGTGATGATGACCATGGTCATGCCGAGGGCGACCACCGCCAGGAACGAGGCCTGGACGGTCACGCCGCGGGCGTTGTCCAGGGTCGCGAACGTCGGGTAGACGAACGAGGCGACGATCACGACCGTGAGCAGGACCGCGAGCACGCCCTGGCGCTGGAGGAGTTCGGCGAGCCGTTGCCCGAGCGGGGGCGGTGTGCCGGTCACGGGGCGGGGCGCGCCGCCCGCGGCTGCGGGGGTCTTGCGCGGTGCCGGGGCCTGGGCCACCGGTGCGGGTGAGGTTTCGTTCATCGGGACCGACGCTCCCGGGCGACGTAGACGGCGGCGATGATGATGGCCGCCTGGGCGATCTGTGCGGTGGAGTCGGGCAGGTCGTGCTTGACGAGGGTGGCGCGCAGGAGCTGCATCAGCAGGGCGCCCGCGACGGTGCCGAGCACCCGGATGGAACCGCCGTTGAGCGGGGTGCCGCCGACCACGACGGCCGTGATGGCGGAGAGTTCCATGAGGCTGCCGAGCGAGGAGGGGTCGCTGGCGGTGAGCCTGGCGGTGGCGAGGATGCCGGCCAGTGCGGCCAGCACCCCGCAGAGCACGTACACGCCGATCAGTACGCGGCGCACGGGCAGTCCGGCGAGCGAGGCCGCGGCCCGGTTGCCGCCGATGGCGACGACCTGGCGGCCGAAGGTGGTGCGCTGGACGAGGAAGGCGACGGCGACCGCGAGGACCGCGGCGATGAGTACGACCAGGGGGATGCCGAGGAAGGACCCGGTGCCGAGCGAGAGCAGGTCGGGGTTGACGATCTGCTTGAGCTGGCCGTCCGCCATGACGAGGGCCAGACCTCGGCCGCCGACGAACAGGGCGAGGGTGGCGACGATCGGCTGGAGTCCGACGAGGGAGACCAGCGTGCCGTTGACCGCTCCGACGAGCGCTCCGGCCAGCAGCGCCATGACCAGTGCGGGCACCAGCCCGTAGCCGAGGTAGAGCGGCAGCAGGGCCGCGGCCACCGCCATGGTCGAGCCGACGGAGAGGTCGACGCCCTCGGTACCGATCACCAGGGCCATGCCCAGGGCGACGATGACGATGGGTGCGACCTGGACGAGCTGGGTGCGCAGGTTGTCCGCGGTCATGAAGTGCTCGGTGAACAGGGCGTTGAAGAGGAGCACCACCACGACGGCGAGGTACACCCCGTACTCCTGGTACCAGGCGGGGTCGCGCAGCCGCGCCAGCGGGCGGGCGGCGGGGGTGGAGAGCGTGGCCTGGGTCATCGGGGGTCCTCCTGAGCGGCCGGGGCCTGCCCTGCGGGCGCCGGTGAGTGGTCGGCGAGCACTTCGAGCAGATGGCTCTCGGCCACCTCGTCGCCCGCCAGTTCACCCGCGACCGCGCCGCCGCGCAGGACGACGATGCGGTCGGCGCCCTCGATGAGTTCCTCGATGTCGGAGGAGATGAGCAGCACGGCGAGGCCCTCGCGGGCGAGGTCGTCGATGAGGCTCTGGACCTCGGCCTTGGCGCCGACGTCGATGCCGCGGGTGGGCTCGTCGAGCAGCAGCACCTTGGGCTCCAGGCAGAGCCAGCGCGCCAGCAGGACCTTCTGCTGGTTGCCGCCGGAGAGCTCGCCGACCTTCTGTTCGGGGCTCGCCGCCTTGATCCGCAGCCGCTTCATGAAGATCTCGACGATGCGGTCCTGCTTTGCGCGGGAGACGACACCGGCGCGGGAGAGGCGTGGCATCGCGGCCAGCACGATGTTCTCGCGCACCGAGAGGCCGGGGACGATGCCTTCGGCCTTGCGGTCCTCGGGGAGCAGGCTGATGCCTGCGCGGATGGCGCCGGCGGAGGTGAGCCTGCGCAGGGTGCGTCCGGCGATCCCGATCTCGCCGGAGTCCAGGTTCAGCGCACCGGCCAGGGCCTTCGCGGTCTCGCTGCGGCCGGAGCCGAGGAGTCCGCCGAGGCCGAGCACCTCACCGGCGTACAGCGACAGGGATATGTCGTGGAGCTGGTGGCTGCGGGAGAGGCCGGACGCGGTGAGCACCGGGGTGCGCGAGGCGTCGTGGCCCTCGGAACCGAAGCTGGTGACGCCGGAGCGGCGCACCTCGGCCATGTCGCGGCCGAGCATCATCGAGACGAGCTGCATGCGGTCGAGGTCGGCGAGGTCGCCGGTGTGGATGTGCCGCCCGTCGCGCAGGACGGTGACGCGGTCGCAGATCCGGTAGAGCTCGTCCATGCGGTGGCTGACGTAGAGCACCGCGATGCCGCGCTCGCGCAGGTCCTCGATGACCCGGAAGAGGGTCTCGACCTCGCGCGGCTCCAGCGAGGAGGTGGGCTCGTCCATGATGACGACCTGGGCGTTGACCGAGACGGCGCGGGCCAGCGCGACCATCTGCTGGGTGCCGATGCCCAGGGTGTGCAGGGGCCGCTTGGGGTCGACGCGGACGCCGAAGCCGTCGAGGAGTTCGGTGGTCTCGCGGTGCATACGGCCGAAGTCGATCAGGCCGAAACGGTTCTTCGGCTCACGCCCGAGGAAGATGTTGCGCGCCACGCTCATCAGCGGGACGAGGTTCACCTCCTGGTAGATCGTGGAGATGCCGGCCTGCTGCGCCTCGAACGGGCGGGAGAAGGCGATCTGTTGGCCGCTCAGCCGCAGCTCGCCCTCATCCGGGTGGTACACCCCGGTCAGCACCTTGATCAGGGTGGACTTGCCGGCTCCGTTCTCCCCCACCAGTGCGTGGGTCTCCCCGGCGCGCAGGGAGAACGAGACATCGTCGAGGGCGACGACGCCGGGGAACCGCTTGCTCACCGAGCGGGCTTCGAGGACGACCGGGGCGGAGCCGTCGTCCGTGCCGGTGGCGGCGCTCGCACCGGGGACGTCCCTCGCCTCGGGAACGGCGCTCGTGCCTGGGGCGCCGGTCGCTTCGGGGGCGTCCTTCGCTTCGGTGGCCTCCTTCACGAGGGCGTCGGGCCCGGTCGCCTCCGTCGCGGGGGCGCCGGGCTCGGTCGGCTCCTTCGCGTCGGCGGCCGGCTCCGGCGGCTGCGGTACTGCTTCGGGTGGTGCCATGGCTGGTCTTGGCCTTCCGCTCTTCCAAGGGTGTGGGCCCGGTGGCCGCCGTGACGGGTGGGAGCGTCACGGCGGCGGTGCGCCGGGGGCCGGTGCGGGCCGGGCGGGACGCGTGCGGATCGCCGCGCGTCCGGCCCCGGCCCGGCGGGCTCCCCGCGGGTGTTACGGGCAGGTGGTGCCGGTCGCGGTCAGAACGCGCCGCCGAGCGAGGCCTTGGCGTTGGACTCGTCGTAGGCGCGGTCGGAGATGATGACGTTCTCCGGGATCTCCTCGCCGCCGTAGAACTTCTGGGCGGTCGCGAAGGCCAGCGGGCCGAAGCGCGGGTTCGACTCGATGACGGCGTTGTACTCGCCGTTGACCAGGGCCTGGACGGCGTTGCGGGTGCCGTCGACGGAGACGACCTTGACGTCCTTGCCGGGCTTCTTGCCGGCGGCCTTCAGCGCGGTGACGGCGCCGAGGCCCATCTCGTCGTTCTCCGCGTAGACAGCGGTGATGTCGGGCTTGGACTGGATGAGCTGCTCCATGACCTGCTGGCCCTTGTCGCGGGCGAACTCACCGGTCTGCTGGGCGACGATCTTCAGCCCCGGCGCCTTGGCCTTGAGCTGGTCGACGAAGCCCTTGGTGCGGTCGGTGGTGACGTTGTTGCCCGAGGCGCCGAGGAGGATGGCGACCTTGCCCTTGCCACCGGTCGTCTTGATCATCGCGTCCGCCGCGCGCTTGCCCTGCTCGACGAAGTCGGAGCCGAGGAAGGCCACGTAGTCCTTGCACGCGGTGGAGTTGAGCTTGCGGTCGACGGTGAGGACCGGGACCTTCTTGGCCGCGGCGGCCTTGAGCGCCGGCTCCAGGCCGTCGGAGTTCAGCGGGGCGACGATGAGGAACTGGGCACCCTGCGACAGCATGTCCTGGATGTCGCTGATCTGCTTGGACAGCTGCGACTGGGCGTTGGTGGTGAGGAGCTTCTTGACGCCGACCTTCTTCGCCTCGTCCTTGATGGACTGGGTCTCGGCGATCCGGAACGGGTTGGCCTCCTTCTCCGACTGCGAGAAGCCGACGACCGCGTTCTTCAGGTCCAGCTTCGGCGACCCGTAGGTCTGCAGCGAGCAGCCGGAACCGGAGGACGACTCGGGGGACTTGGCCGCCTGGGCGCCCTGGCTGCTGTCAGAGCTCGCGTTGTCCGAGCCCTCCGACTTGGAGCAGCCGGAGGCGGCCAGCGTGGCTGTGGCGGCGAGGAGGCAGGCCACGGCGAGGGTACGGGTTCGGCGCTGGATCATCATGCGCGGGGGCTCCTTGGCGGGTTGACGGCACACCGGCGGGTGTGCGGTCGGGCATGGCTGGACGATGCATCGGCCGCACGGCGGCTGATGTCACTGCATTCCTCACGACCCCCGCCAGTGCTTCGCGGGGGTGGGCCCCAGCTGCACGAACTGCGGTCGTGAGAGCCTGCGCGGCCTCTCGGCGGCTCGGTTTACAACGTTATATAGGCGGCGCGGCACGGGCGGCAAGAGCGTTGTCGATGCGTTTCCAAAATGTGTCGGAGTCGCCCGGGGCGAAATGGCTGCCACCGGCGCCCGGTTACTGCCGCAACCCTGGACAGCCGCCCGACGCCGTGCTGTCATACCGCCGGTAGCCAAATTTCCAACGTTGCAAGCACCGCGCCGCGCAGCCCTTCCGGCCGCGACGGCTCCTCTCGCCATGCACGCGCTCCGGCTCCCCCCGGTCCGCTGCGTCATGACGGCCCCACTCGTGTCATGTGCCTTCCCCGAGCCGGAACCCCGCACGGCCGGCAGAGAGCAGGAGACCCCTCCATGCCCCTGAACCGCAGACAGCTCATGGCAGGCGCGCTGGCCACGGCCGCGGCCGCGACGGCGGCGAACGGCCGCTGGGCCACCACCGCGACCGCGGCCGAGCACCGGGCGAAACCGTCCCACGGCGGCCACTACTCCCCCAACTCCGCACCCTTGCACCCGACGGCGTTCCTGAAACTCCCGCCGGGCCGGGTCACCGCACGCGGCTGGCTGGCCGGACAGCTGAAGCTCCAACTGGACGGCCTGTGCGGCCGGTACGAGGAGTTCTCCCACTTCCTCGACTTCGCCGCCACCGGCTGGGTCCGCCCCGAACTGGGCGGCTGGGAGGAGGTCCCGTACTGGCTGCGCGGCTACACCGACCTCGCGATCGTCACCGGTGACGACCGGGCTCTGGCTGCCGTACGCCGCTGGTTCGACGCGATTCTCACCACCCAGCAGTCCGACGGCTTCTTCGGCCCGAAGTCGCTGCGCACGTCACTCAACGGCGGCCCGGACTTCTGGCCCTTCCTGCCGCTGGTCCAGGCACTGCGCTCCTGGCAGGAGTACACCGGCGACACCCGGATCATCCCGTTCCTCAGCAAATTCTTCCGGTACATGAACGCGCAGGGGCCGGGCGCCTTCAACACCAGCTGGATCGCGCTGCGCTGGGGCGACGGGCTGGACAGCGTGTTCTGGCTCTACAACCGCACCGGCGACGCCTTCCTCCTCGACCTCGCCGACAAGATCCACGCGAACGGGGCCGACTGGGGCGACAACCTGGTCAACCCGCACAACGTGAACATCGCGCAGGGCTTCCGCGAGCCCGCCCAGTACGCGCTGCGCAGCGGTTCGGCCCAGGACACCCGGAACACCTACGGGACGTACGGCAAGGCCATGGACCAGTACGGGCAGTTCCCCGGTGGCGGCTTCGCCGGGGACGAGAACGCGCGCCCCGGGCACGGCGACCCCCGGCAGGGCTTCGAGACCTGCGGAATCGTCGAGTTCATGGCCAGCCACCAGCTGCTGACCCGGATCACCGGCGATCCGCTGTGGGCCGACCGCTGCGAGGAGCTGGCCTTCAACTCACTGCCGGCCTCCCTCGACCCCTCGGGCAAGGCGGTCCACTACATCACCAGTGCCAACAGCGTGGACCTGGACAACGTCCCCAAGAAGGACCGGCAGTTCCAGAACGGCTTCGCCATGCAGGCGTTCCTGCCGGGCGTCGACCAGTACCGCTGCTGCCCGCACAACTACGGCATGGGCTGGCCGTACTTCACCGAGGAGCTCTGGCTCGCCACCCCGGACGGAGGTCTCGCCGCCGCGATGTACGCCGCCTGCGAGGTCACCGCGAAGGTCGCCGGCGGCACCGAGGTCACCTTCACCGAGGAGACCGGCTACCCGTTCACGGACTCGGTCACCCTCACCCTGAAGGCGCCGGGGCAGCTGCGCTTCCCGCTGGTACTGCGGGTGCCCGCCTGGTGCGACGCTCCGGAGATCAAGGTGAACGGTCGCCGGGTGGACGCCCCCGCAGGCCCCGCCTTCACCCGCGTCGAACGCACCTGGGCCGACGGCGACAAGGTGGCCCTGCGCTTCCCGCAGACGACCACCGTGCGCACCTGGGAGCACAACCACGGCTCCGTCAGCGTGGACCGGGGCCCGCTCACCTACTCACTGCGGATCGGCGAGGAGTACAGGCGCACCGGCGGCACCGACCAGTTCCCCGAGTACGAGGTGCACGCCACCGGACCGTGGAACTACGGGCTCGTCCTGGACGGGAAGAAGCCGGCCGCCTCGCTGCACCCCCACACCGTGCGCCGGGTCGGGGACGACAACCCGTTCACGCTGGAGGGCACCCCGCTGACCATGACCGCGCGGGCCCGCCGGATCCCGGAGTGGACCGCGGACGGCGAGCATGTCGTCACCCCGCTCCAGGACAGCCCGGCCCGCAGTACGGCGCCGGTGGAGGAGGTCACGCTCGTCCCGATGGGGGCGGCGCGGCTGCGCATCACCTCGTTCCCGACCGCCGGTCCGGACGGGACGCCCTGGCTGACGGACGGCTGGTACCGCATCCGCAACCGGCATTCCGGCAAGGTGCTGGGCGTCGACAACATGTCCACCGCGAACAGCGCCCACGTCGTCCAGTTCGGCGACACGGGCACCGACGACCACGACTGGCAGCTGGTCCCCGAGGGTGACGGCTGGTACCGCGTCCGCAACCGGCACTCGGGCAAGGTGCTGGGCGTCGACAACATGTCCACCTCGAACAGCGCCCACGTCGTCCAGTTCGACGACAACGGCACCGACGACCACCTCTGGCAGCTCGTTCCCGACGCCGACGGCTGGTACCGCATCCGCAACCGCAACTCCGGCAAGGTGCTCGGCGTCGACAACATGTCCACCTCGAACAGCGCCCACGTCGTCCAATTCGACGACAACGGCACCGACGACCACCTCTGGCAGCTCGTCTGACCCCCTGACCGTTCCCCCCCCGCACCGCTCCCCGCGCCACCCGGCGCGGGGAGTTTCCCCGTACCGGGGCAGCCCCCCCGGCGAAGGAGACGAACCGATGAGCCGCTTACGTGTTCCCGGCCGCACGCCCTGGTGGAGACGGACGATCGCCACCACCGGACTGCTGGCGCTGGTGTCCACCGCCCTGGTGGGGATCGGCACGGCCCCGGCCGGTGCCGCGTCCTGGACGCCCAAACCCTCCCCCATGACCACGCCGTGGACCGCCCAGGTCCCGGTGGACAAGCCGCTGCCCGAGTACCCGCGCCCGCAGCTCACCCGGCCCGACTGGGCCAACCTCAACGGCATCTGGGACTTCGCGGTGACCGGCCGCGACGCCGGGCAGCCGTCCTCGTTCACCGATCAGATCCGGGTCCCGTTCGTCGCGGAGTCCGCGCTCTCCGGCATCCAGCGGAAGATCACCGAGAACGACAAGCTCTGGTACAAGCGCACCTTCACCGTGCCCTCGAACTGGAACGGCCGCCGGGTCGAGCTCAACTTCGGCGCATCCGACTGGCAGACCACGGTCTGGGTCAACGGCACCCAGGCCGGCGCCCACAAGGGCGGCTACGACTCGTTCGCGTACGACATCACGCCGCAGCTCAACGGCGGTACGAACACGGTCGTGGTCTCCGTGTACGACCCGACGCAGACCGGCGGGCAGGCTGTCGGCAAGCAGCGCATCAACGACGTGCAGCCGCACAACGGCGGCGGGATCTTCTACACCGCGGCCTCCGGCATCTGGCAGACCGTCTGGCTGGAGCCGGTCGCTGCCGCCCACATCACCCGGCTGGACATGACACCGAACCTGGGCAGCAGCACCCTGCGGGTGAAGGTACAGGGCGCGTCCGCGTCCGGCCGCAGCGCCCGGGTCACCGTCTCCAGCGGCGGGAATGTGGTCGGCACGGCCACCGGGACCGTCGGCTCCGAGGTCTCCGTACCGGTGCCGAACGCGCACCTGTGGACCCCGGAGGACCCGTTCCTGTACGACGTGAAGGCGGAGCTGCTCGACGGCTCGGCGGTCACCGACGCGGTCGGCGGCTACACGGGCATGCGCTCCATCGCCGTCGCGAAGGTAGACGGCGTGCTGCGACCGGTCCTCAACGGGAAGTTCGTGTTCCAGACCGGCACCCTGGACCAGGGCTACTGGCCGGACGGCATCTACACCGCGCCGACGGACGCCGCACTGAAGTCGGACCTGCAGGCCCACAAGGACCTCGGGTTCAACATGGTCCGCAAGCACATCAAGGTCGAACCACAGCGCTGGTTCTACTGGGCGGACAAGCTGGGCCTGCTGGTCTGGCAGGACATGCCGGCCATGGACACCGGCAAGAGCCCCGACTCGGCGGCCCGCGCCCAGTGGGAGTCCGAGTTCCACGCGATCATCGACCAGCACCGCAGCTCACCCTCGCTCGTCATGTGGGTCGACCAGAACGAGGGCTGGGGCCAGTACGACCAGGCCAGGATCGCCAACGAGGTGAAGGCGTACGACCCGTCCCGGCTGGTGAACAACATGAGCGGGGTCAACTGCTGCGGCTCGGTCGACGGCGGCAACGGGGACGTGGTCGACAACCACATCTACGTCGGCCCCGGCAACACCGCGCCCACCGCGACCAGAGCCGCGGTCCTCGGCGAGTTCGGCGGACTCGGCTACAAGGTCCCCGGCCACGAGTGGTTCCCCGGCGGCGGCTTCAGCTATGAGGACCAGCCGAGCGTCGCCGCGCTCAACAACCGCTTCGTCGGGCTGCTCGACAGCATCCGGATCGGCCAGCTGCCCGCAGGCCTCTCCGCCTCGGTCTACACGGAGATCACCGATGTGGAGAACGAGGCGAACGGGCTGCTCACCTACGACCGCCAGGTCGTCAAGGTGGACACCGCCCGGGTGAAGGCCGCCAACCAGGCCCTGATCAACGCCTCACGGAACCCGGCCCCGCCGGTGACCCTGCCCACCGGGCAGTACAAGTCACTGCGGGTCACGACACCCGGGTACACAGACAAGTACCTGCGCCATCAGGACGCACTCGCCTTCACCGAGGTCGTCGACGGCGGGAGCAGCTCACTGCTGAAGAACGACGCCACCTGGAAGGTCGTCACCGGACTCGCCAACAGCAACTGCTACTCGCTGGAGTCCCGCAACTATCCCGGCGAGTACCTCCGGCACCGGGACTTCCGGGTCCGGCGGGACGCCAATGACGGCTCGGCGCTCTTCAAGGCCGACGCCACCTGGTGCGCGATCGCCGGCACCGGCGGCGTACGGCTGTCCAGCGCCAACCTGCCCGGCAGCTATCTGCGCCACATCGACTCGGAGGTGTGGCTGGCCGCGCCGGGCGGCGGGCACGCCTGGGACAACCCTGCCACGTTCACCGAGGACACCACCTGGGCGGTGGAGGCCCCCTGGGCTCCCTGACCGGCCCCCGCACCACGCACGCCGGCGGCCCGGACACGACGCGAACGCGTCGCGTCCGGGCCGCCGGTCCGTCACCGGCAGGTGTACTACCGCGCCGCAGCCGCCGGTGCGATGTACGTGTGCAGCAGCGCCGTCCGGCCGTCGGCCGTCGTCCAGTCGCCCACGCGGCTGGAGACGAGCCGCCATCCGGCGCGTCCGTAGAGCCGGACGGCCGCGCCGCCGCCGTCCTCCACCTCCAGGACCGGCCGCAGGCCGTCGGCCGCGGCGGCTGCCGACGCGGTCGAGAGCAGCGCGCTCGCCACTCCGCGCCGCCGGGCCGACGCCGTGGTGAACAGCCTGGACACCGAGGCCAGTTCGTCCGGCGCGAGCCCGGCCTCCGCCGCCATGGCCGGGCCGGTCCGGGTGAGTGCGACATGCCCCAGTACGTGCGTGCCGTCCCAGGCCGCCCAGGCGTCGACCAGCCCGCCGGGGGTCAGCCAGCCCGCCGGGTCGTCCGGCCACCGGGCCGGGTAGCGGTCCGCCTCGTACACCGTGGCCAGTGCCTCGACGCACGCCTTCAGGTCGTCGTCGTGGCGCCGGCGGATCTGCGGATCATCCATCCCATGATCCTGACACGACGCCGTGCCCGGCCCGGCTGCCGGGGCACGCCGCTGCCGGCCCCCGCACGGGTGCGGGGGCCGGCAGCGGGTCGCCGTGCCGGACGGCTACGGCTTCTCGGTGTCGTGCAGCGCGCTCACCTCGTCCGCGGTCAGGGCCTTGTCGTACACCCTGACCTGGTCGATGGAGCCGTTCCAGAAGTCGCCCTTCTCGCCCGCGTACTGCGCACGGCCGACCGAGAGCGGGCCGGTGCTGGCGTCGGCGGTACCGGCCGGGGCCGTGGCCGCGAGGCCGCCGTCGACGTACAGCTTCAGCTCGTCGCCCGCACGCACGCCCACCAGGTGGTACCACTTGCCGGTCTCGGGCGTCATCTCCGCCCGCGCGCGCTTGCCGCCCGGGGTGCTGAAGGCGAACGCGCCCTGCCCGTACTGGAGGTAGAACGGATTCTCCGTGCGGCGGCCGTCCTGGCTGACGATCGTCGCGTAGTTGCCGGGCAGCGCGTCGAGCTGGGCCCAGGCCGACACCGTGTAGTCCTCGGTGGTGTCGACCGCCGGGGCGGTGGTCTCGGCGTACTGGCCCTCACCGTTGAACTTCAGCGCCGAGCCCTGGACGCCGGGCGCCCAGGTGGTGCCGGAGGAGAGGGTGAGCGGCAGGCGGTTGGGGCCCTGGTCGGCCGCCTTGGTGCCCTTGCCCTCGTCGAGGTTCCAGGCGGCGCCGCCCTTCACCTCGTCGCGGTGGCCGGCGGCGGCGCCCGCCGCGATGACCTGCTCGTTGATCTTCCGGACCTTCTTGGGGTCGACCTTGATCTCGCGCCGGTCGTAGGTGTAGAGACCGTTGAGCTCGTTCTCCAGGTCGCTGACCTGCGTGTACACCGACCCCGACAGCTCGGCGCCGGCGGCCGCGAGGTAGTACGTACGCGTGTTGTCGACGTACTTGGCCGTCAGGGCGTCCTTGTCCGCGACCCCGCTGTAGATCGCCGCGGGGGCACCGGGCCACATGTGGCCGGCGGTACGGAGGGTGAAGCCGCCGTGCTCGCCGTCCATGGCCGCCCGGTTGTCCGGGAACGGGGCGTCGTTGTTGAGGTAGTCGTGGTGGTCGATGATGTCGCCCTTGCCCGAGTCACCCTTGGACGAGCAGCAGTTGACACCACTGTGCGCGTTGACGACGCGGGAGGGGTCGGCGGCCTTGACCGCCTCGGTGATCTTTCCGGTCTCGGTGCGGTCCCACTCGCCCCAGCCCTCGTTGAAGACGATCCAGCCGCCGATCGAGGGCGAGTTGTGCAGCTGCTCCATCATCTGCTTGCCCTGCGAGAGGAAGGCCTGCTGCCCCTTCTCACCGGTGATGTCGGAGGAGACGAAGTCCTGCCAGACCAGCAGTCCGAGCTGGTCCGCGTGGTAGTACCAGCGTGCCGACTCCACCTTGATGTGCTTGCGCACCGCGTTGAAGCCGAGTTCCTTCTGTGCCTTCAGGTCGAAGGTCAGCGCGGCGTCGCTCGGCTGGGTGTAGAGCCCGTCGGGCCAGAAGCCCTGGTCCAGCATGGCGAGCGAGTAGAACGGCTTCCCGTTGAGCACCAGCTTCTGGTATCCGCCGACCTTCTCGATGCCGAGGGAGCGCATTCCGAAGTAGCTGTCGACGGTGTCCTTGGAGCGGCCGTCAGTGAGGCTGACGTCGAGGTCGTACAGGTAGGGGTCGTCCGGGGTCCACAGGTGCTGCTTCTTCACGGGCAGGCTCAGTTCGCGGTTGGCCGGTCCGGAGACCGTGCCGACGACCTTGCCCTTCTTGTCACGCGCGACAGCCGTGATCCGCGCGCCGGCCGAGGCGCCGGCGGAGTTGACCTTGACGGCCAGGGCGCCCTTGTCGATGTCGGGCGTGGTCGTCAGGGAGTCCACCGAGGCGGGGGCCACCGGCTCCATCCAGACGGTCTGCCAGATACCGGAGGACGGCGTGTATACGATGCCGCCCGGGTTGCGGGACTGCTTGCCCTTGGGCTGGTCGTCACCGGTGGTGTCGGTGACCGCGACGACGATCTCCTGCGGTCCGCTGCCCTTGACCGCGTCGGTGATGTCGGCGGTGAATGAGGTGTAGCCGCCGGTGTGCTGGGCGACCTGCTTGCCGTTGACCCAGACAGTGGCCTGGTAGTCGACGGCACCGAAGTTGAGCTTCAGCCGGTTTCCGGCGCTGCCCTTGCCGCTCTTGTCCTTGCCGTTCTTCACGGACCAGTTCTTCGGCACCGTGACGAGCTTGCGGTAGAACATGTGGTCTTCGTGGCGCTCAAGGCCGGAGAGCTGCGACTCGACGGGGAACGGCACGGTGATGCGCTCACCGAGCTTCTTCCCGAACACGGGCTGCTCGCCCGCCTTGGCCCCGGCGAACTCCCAGGGCCCGTTGAGGTTCTTCCACTGGTCGCGGACCTGCTGCGGCCTGGGGTACTCGGGCAGCGGGTGCTCGCGGTCGAGCTTGTCGCCCCAGGTCGTGGTGAGGCGGTGCGCGGACAGGTTCTCGGCCGTGCGGCTGATCTCGGGGACCGTCTCGCCGCCGACCGTGAGGCCGGCCTTCCCGTCGTACGCGATGCGGACCTGCTGGCCCTTCTGCACGGGTGCGGCCAGGGTGACGGTGAGCGCCTTGGAGTTGCCGGACGTGCGGGCGACGGACTTCACCGGGATCGGCGAGGTGTCCGCCTCGATCTTGAGGTGGTCCTTCACCCGGGAGAAGCCGGCGACCTTGTCGTCGAACGTCGCCCGGAGCTTCTGCCCGTCGCTCGCGACGCTCAGCCCGACGGGATAGACCTCGAAGTCGGCCGGCGGGGTGAAGGCCGACTCGGGCACGACCTGCTTGGCGAGCTTCGCGCTGGACCAGCGCAGGAACATGTTGGCGCCGCCGGTGTCCTGGAACATCTCCAGCTTGAACTCGTGCGTCTCGCCGGCCTTCAGCGCGAGCGGCGCGCTGGTCTGCTCGTTGTCCCAGTCCGGCTCCCAGTGGTCGATGACCACCTTGCCGTCGATGTAGAGCCGGAAGCCGTTGTCGCCGCTCGCGGCGAAGGTGTAGTCACCGTCCTCGGGGGCCGTGATGCCGCCGGTCCAGCGGGCGGTGGTGTTCTCCGTCTGCCCGGTGGTCGACTCGAACGTGCCGGTGAGGCCGGGGAAGTTGATCTGCGGGTCGAGGGCGACTCCGCCGAGCTTGTCGAAGTCCCGCGCGCCGGGCGCGGACATGCTGAAGTACTCGCCCTTCAGCCCGTGGACCTCGGTGGCCGGATTCCCGGCCTTGAACGTGGTCGCGGAGGCGGCGCCGGCGGCTGCGGCGGGGGTGGCTGCGGCAGCCGGGACCAGGGTGGCCCCGACGGGGATCAGCAGCGCGGCGGCGCAGACCGCCGTCCTGAACAGAGCACGGGGGCGGGGCATTTGTCGTCTCAAGGCGTCGTCCTGTCGAGAGAGCTGAAGTGCCTCGAACCTGTGAGGCACAGCACACAATCAAACATTCAGCCACATCATCAAACGTAAAACAACAGTCATGCACGGGGAATTTTCAACGATAGAAAGACCGGTCGGCGCACCCCGTACCGGATCACCCCGCACGGGGCGCGGCGATCCGGACCGGCGTCGTCGCACTTCTAGCGCGGCAGCCCCGAAGCGGCTGCAGCCCAGGTGGTGTTGGGCTCGCCGGAGAGGCTGAAGGCCAGCTTGCCGCCCCGGGTGAGCAGGCTCGGGTCCGTCCAGGACCGGTCGTGGTCGCGTCCGTCGACCGTCACCGCGTCGATGTACGGATGCCCGGCGTCGGCCGCCGGGGCGGTGATGGTGATGTCCCTGCCGTGCGGCCGGTCGATCACCGCCTTCGGGAACAGCGGGGCGCCCAGCAGCATCGCGGCGCCGCCCGGGGACTGCGGGTACAGCCCCAGCGCGGAGAAGACGTACCAGGCGGACATGGTCCCCAGGTCGTCATTGCCGGGCAGACCGCGCGGGCCCGTCCCGTAGACCGTGTTCAGGATCTCGCGGACGGTCGCCTGGGTCTTCCACGGCCGGCCGAGCGCGTTGTAGAGCCAAGGGGCGTGAATGCCGGGCTCGTTGGTCGGGTCGTAGCGCACGGAGTCGCCGCCCTTCACCGACCAGGAGCCGTCCGCCTTGTGGAAGAAGCCGTCGAGGCGCTCCGCCGCGACGTCCCGGCCACCCATGGCCTCCGCCAGCCCCTGGACGTCCTGCGGCACCATCCAGGTGTACGTGGCACTGGTGCCCTGTGCGAAGCCCAGGTCGCTTCCCGGACCGAACGGGGTGACCCAGGAGCCGTCGAGGTTGCGGGCCTGGATGTATCCGCTGGTGCCGGCTCCGTCGGTGGCCCCCGCGTTGAACACGTTGCGCCACCAGCCGCCGCGCTCCTTGAACGACTTGGCCTCCGCGTCCCGGCCGAGCAGCGCGGCCCAGCGGCCGAGCGCGTCGTCGGCGACCGCGTCCTCCAGGGTCTCGGCGGCTCCGCCCCAGCAGTGGCAGACGTCCTGCGGCGCGTAGTGGGACTGAAGGTACTGGGCCAGGTTGGGCCGCTGGCCGGTGCACTGGCCGGGACAGCCGGCGTCCGAGAGACCGTCCTGGACGGGGACGGTCGCCTGACGGGCAAGCGACTCGTAGGCACCCTCGTAGTCGAAGTTCCGCACCCCCATGGCGTAGAACGTGGCGAGCGTGGCCGCGGTGGGGTCACCGGTCATGACGTGGGTGGCACCGTTGATGTGCACCCAGCGGTCCCACACGCCGCCGTTCTGCCGGGCGAAGTTGTAGAGGGACTGGGCGAAGTCCCCGGCCACCTCCGGTTTCAGCAGGGCGAGCAGTTGTATCTGGGCGCGGTACTGGTCCCAGCCGGAGAAATTGCTGTACTGCGCCCCCTGTCCGCGCCCGATCCGGTGGGGCTCGCCGTCCATGCCGGGGTAGCGGCCGTCGGTGTCGCTGACGATGTTGGGCTGCATCAGGGAGTGGTACAGCGCGGTGTAGAAGGTGGTGCGCTGGGCCTCGGTGCCGCCGCCCGTGCGGACGGACTCCAGCTCCCGGTCCCAGGTCCGGCTCGCGGCGGCCGCCACGTCGTCCACCCCGGCGTGCGGGGCGATCTCGGTGCGCAGGTTGGCCTCGGCGCCGGCCTGGCTGACGTAGGAGATGCCGATGCGCATGTGGACATCGTTGTCGGAGGCGGTGTCGAAGCCGACCCAGCCACCCGACCCGCGCCCGGCCCGGTCCGCTCCGGTGGCGTAGCCCTCGCCCCCGCCGCCGGTGGTCGAGCCGGGGGCGAGCGTGCCGTCCTTCCAGGTGCCGGTGGTGGAGAAGGCGCGGTCGAAGGAGGCGCTGAAGTAGAGCCGGTAGTAGCTCTTGCGGTTGTTGGTGCCGCCGTTGGCACGCCGCCCGCAGAACGCACCGGTGAGCACCGAGCCGGTGACCTTGCGGTGCGCGGTGTCGATCTTCACCTGGGCGTCCTCGCTGCCGTTGAGCGAGTTCGAGACGCGGAAGAGCAGATTGGCGGGTTTCCCGGCGGGGAAGCCGAAGTCGGCAACGCCCGCGCGTCGGCTGACCGCGAGGTCGGCGGTCGCTCCGGAGCCGAGGCCGACGGTGTAGCGGCCGGGGACGGCACGCTCGTCGTCGTGCGAGAAGTCCGCGGCGTAGACGGCGTCCTTGGTGTCGGCCGAGGGCGACGAGGTGACGTCGCCGACGAACGGCATGATCGGGATGTCACCTGCCGCGCCGGGGTCGCACCCGGCGCCGTTGACGTGGGTGAGGCTCAGCCCGCGCAGCCGGGTGGTGTCGTACTGGTACCCGTTCGCGGCGCCGGTGCCCGTCTGGTCGCCCTTGGTGCTCGTGGGCGACCAGGCGATCATGCCGTACGGGAGGGTGGCGCCGGGAAAGGTGTTGCCGCCGTTGGCGCTGCCGATCAGTGGGTCCACGTAGGCGGTGGGGCGGACAGCCGGGGTCGCGGCCCCGGCGGCGGGGGGCAGGACTGCGGCGGCCAGTGCGCCGGTGACGAGCACGGCGGCTGTTCGCGCGGCGAGGCGCCGGGCCGCGGGCAACGGTCTGGTGGGCATGTCGCGGTACCTTCCGAGGAGTTCGGACAACGTTGTCTTCGTCCGGGGTCCGGCCGGGGACAACGGTGATCGATTCGCGGCCGAGCGTAGATCCCTGGGGCGCGGGAGGGAATGCCCCGGTCGTCATACCCGGTGAACGCGTGGTGAAAGGTTGCCGCGCGGCGGTACGCGCGTCCGCCCTCCGCGCACGTCCCGGGCGGGCCGGGACGGAGTGTGCGCGGAGGGCGGACGGGTGGTGGCGGGCGGCCGGTCAGATCGCGTATTCGTACTGCTCGGGAACGCTTACCGTGCCGGACAGTTCGCGTGCCGCGTGCTGCGCCCAGGACGGGTTGCGCAGCAGTTCGCGGCCGAGGAGGACGGCGTCCGCGCGCTCCTCGGTGATGATCTTCTCTGCCTGCTGCGGCTCGGTGATCAGGCCCACGGCCGCGACGGGCAGGCCGGTCTCGCGCTTCACGCGCTCGGCGAACGGGACCTGGTAGCCGGGCTCGGCCGTGATACTGGCGCGCGGAGCGTTCCCGCCGGTGGAGACGTCCAGCAGGTCGACCCCGTGGGCCCGCAGTTCGGCGGCCAGCCGCACGGTCTCGTCGGCGGTCCAGCCCTCGCGCTCGTCCTCGGCGTTCTCGGTGAGCCAGTCCGTAGCGGAAATGCGGAAGAGGACGGGCAGGTCCTCGGGCCACACCTCGCGCACGGCGTCGACGACCTGGAGGGCGAACCGGACGCGGTTCTCGTAGCTGCCGCCGTACTCGTCGGTGCGCCTGTTGCTGTGCGGGGAGAGGAACTGGCCGATGAGGTAGCCGTGCGCGCCGTGCACCTCGACGACCTGGAACCCCGCTTCGAGCGAGCGGCGCGCGCCCTCGCGGAAGTCCGCGACGACGCCCTGGATCTCGTCGGTGGTCAGCTCGTGGGGCACGGGGTGGCCGGTGTCGAACGGCAGCGGGCTGGGCGCGACGGGCGTCCAGCCGTGCGCGTCGGGCCCGACGGGTCCGCCGCCGGTCCAGGGCGCGGCGGTCGACGCCTTGCGCCCGGCATGGGCCAGCTGGATGCCGACCGCCGAGCCCTGCGACTTGACGAAGTCGGTGATCCGGCGGAACGCGGCGACCTGGGTGTCGTTCCAGATGCCGAGGTCGGCCGGGCTGATCCGCCCCTCGGGGCTGACGGCCGTCGCCTCGGTGAGGATGAGCCCGGTGCCGCCGGTGGCGCGCGCCGCGAGATGGGCGAAGTGCCAGTCGGTGGGCACTCCCGCCCCGGGTCCGACCGGTTCGGCGCAGTACTGGCACATGGGTGCCATCCACACGCGGTTCGGTACGACAAGCGACCTCAGGGTGAAGGGCTCGAAAAGGGCACTCACGACGGACTCCGTTTCGCCGGGTACGGAAGGATCGCTAGTACGATACATCCCGTACTACGACGTCCGTCAAATTACGACGCCTCTCGTACAAGCGGTACGGCTCCGCCCCGCCGGCCACGCGTAGCACGCCCGGGGCTCCTCAGGTCAGCGGATAGGACGTACGGCCGGACTCCTCGTCTATCTCGTCGTGGGCCTTGGTCAGCAGCTTCATCGCCAGCTCGTTGAGCGCACGCGCACCCGCGATCTCCTCGCCCACCCTGGGCTGCCCGGAATCCGAGGGGTGCCTGCTGGCATAGCCGTGGGCACGTACCTCGCTCCCGTCGGAGAGCCGCAGCAGAGCGGCGGCGCGGGTGCGATGGGTGTCCTCCTCGAATTCCAGCTCGACGTGCCATCCGACAGCGGTCTGAGTCATGGTGCTCACCTCCGGGGCCTCCTCCAGGGTGCGCCCCTTCCGCCGGCGATGCGCGACGGGTCAGCGGGGCGGATCAGCGCGGCGGCGCAGCGTAATGCGTGCGTCCGCGTCGTACAGCTGGTTCCAGCTGCGGCCGGCGCCCGACTTCCAGGTGACATGGACGGTTGCCCCGTCCGTCCTGACCCCGTCCACCGTCATCGCCCGGTCGCCGTCCCGCACGTCGCCGCGGCGCAGCTCGTCCGCCCTGACGGTGACGGGGTCCGCCGAGCGCACGCTGTCGGCCTCGTCCGCCGCGAGGCCGAGGGCGGCGGCCAGCTCGCGGGCCCGCTCCGGGGTGCAGATCAGCGAGTGCTCTCCCGACGGTGTGCCGAGCCTGAGCTCGACCCCCGCGCCGACGGGGGTCACCTCAAGGTGTCCGGCCGGCACACCGCTGTCCTGGTTCACGCTCTTCATCCGCTCTGCCGCTTTCTGCTCACCGTCGTCCCGGACCTGCCGGGTCACCGCTCCAGTCGGAGGCTCTCCGGCGGGCCCAGATAGCTGGGCCTGAGGCCGCCGGTGTCGATCACCAGGTTCTGGAGCACCACCGTCGGGTCGACCATCCAGAATTTGAGCACATGTACACCGGCCGCGGCGATGTGGTGCACGGTAGCGGTGATGTTGACGTTGTCGGAGGTGTGACGGGCCCACTGCGCGTTCATGGTCCCGTCGTCGGCCCCCGTGACCCGGGTGACGTTCACCGACTGCGGTGCGGCGTCGTCGAAGGAGACGGCGTAGGTCAGTCCGTCGGTCGGCAGCGGGTTGTTGCGGGGCGACAGGTACGCGTGCACGGTGACCGGTCCGGTGGTGAAGAGGGTCACCCGGTACTCCAGCCGCGGGCCGTCGCCGCCAGGTGTACGGCGGGCCGCGGTGACCGGGAAGGGTTCCATTCCGGCGCCCGTCCGGCCGATGTCCGGGATGCGCAGCCAGCTGATGCCGCCGCTCTCCACGGCCCTGCTGAAGTGGTCGGCCTCGATGGAGACGTAACCGTTGGCCTCGACGAATCCGGCCGGCCGCGAGCGGGAGAGCGTGGGCCGGTCGACGACCGCGCGGACGGCGACCTCCAGGCCGCCCGGCCCGGTGACGGTCACCGGCACCTCGGTGATCCCCTTCGGGGCCCTGGCCCAGTCCACGCGCAGGGTGACCCGGTCCTGCGTGTCGACCCTGCCCCGCGTCCGGTCCGCGGTCAGCCACGGGACACCGGTGCGCACCCGGTAGTCGAACGGGGCCCGGCCCCGGTTGAACACCTCGATGTACTGCGCGGGCCCGCTCCGGTACGGGCTGAAGACCGGCAGCACCGCCGGGGCGCCCGCCCCCGGCCACCAGTCGGCGGAGCCTTCGACGGCCACCCCCATCTCCGCGCCCGCGGGCAGGTCGATGCGCCTGACCGCCGGGAAGAGCACGTCCCTGAGCGCGACGTTGTCGAGTTCGGGCTGCTGCCAGGGGGCGTTGGGCCCGTAGCGCTCCACATCGCCGTAGTCGATGTGCGGCTGGGTCTGGAAGCCCCGCCACTTCCCGTCGGCCACCTGGGTGTTGAAGCGATCGGCCAACGCCAGGTCGTCGGCGAGCCGGGCCTCGGCGGTGTCCGCCAGCTCGTTGGTGAGGGCCCTCCCCTGCTCCGCGTAGTGCAGGTTGAGGAACCCCGCCTCGCGCAGCGCGTAGAGGTTGGCGGTGGCCAGCACCTCGTACCCGACGAGTTCGTACCAGGCGTCCTGGGCGGAGCGTGGCAGTTCGCGCCCGATCCGCTCGGCCTCGGCGGCGAGCTCCCGCCATTCGCCGGTGACCCGTTCCTGTTCGCGGTGGTCGACGATGCTGAAGGGGGTCGCCCGGTCGTCGTAGACGATCGCCGACTCGTCCGTGGCGGGGTCCCTGTCCGGATCGACGGTGATCCTCCGGTTGAGGAGTTCGGGCTTGCGCCGCGACTGGAGCCGGCCGTAGGTGCGCAGCACGGAGGCGATCTCGGCGGCCCGCTTCTCCCCGAAGTTCTGCCCGGCGTACCGCTCCTCCCACTCCGGCAGCCGGTCCAGGCTCCAGCGCCCGGGGTCCCAGGCGTACTCCAGGAAGAACTGGGTGGGCAGCTCGTTGCCCTTGAGGTCGCCCACGTTGGTGACCCACAGTCCGTGGTTCCCGTACGCGACGCACTGGTTGAGCTGGTCCCACATGTTCGGCAGGGAGGCGGTGTCCACCCACTTGTAGTTGCGGCCGACCCCGACGTAGTCGAAGTGGTAGTAGAGGCCGTAGCCACCCTCGCGGGCGTCGTTCGCCAGGTCGGGCAGCTTGCGGATGTTGGCCCAGTTGTCGTCGGTGAGGACCACCGTGACGTCGTCGGGCACCCGCAGGCCCCGGTCCCAGTAGTGCTGGACCTCCTTGTAGAGCGTCCAGACCTGCGCGATGGTGGTGACGTCCCGGCCGGTGACCTCGGCCAGGATCTGGCGCTGGGTGGCGATGATCTCGGTCATCAGCTCCATGCCGTCGCCGTCGGGGAGGCTGACGTCGCCGTTGCCACGCATGCCGAGGGTCACGACGCCCTCGAAGTCCTCGTCCTGCATCCGGCGGATGCCGTCGGCCCAGTAGGCCTTGAGCGCCTCGGCGTTGCGGCGGAACGACCATTCGCCGGTGCCGCCGTAGAGGTCGTGGCCGGGGGTGGTGATGTTGCCCTCGCTGTGGCGCACCGCCGCGACCGCGTGCCGGTTCCACTCCTCGATGCCGCGCATCATGGGTGCCTCGTGCGAGGTGCCCATGACGACGCCGTACGCCTTGGCGGTGGCGTGGTTGAGCGGGTCGTCCTCGGCGAAGGCGCGGCCCCAGACCGCCGGCCACAGGTAGTTGGCCTTGAGCCGGAGCATCACCTCGAAGATCCTGGCGTAGAAAGCGGCGTTGAAGCCGCCCTCGAAGCCGGGGGCCTTGCCGGGGCCGAAGAAGGCCGGTGCCCAGGTGCCGAGGGCCGGGTTCTCGTCGTTGACGAAGAAGCCCCGGTACTTCACGGCCGGGGTCCCCTGGGTGTGGCGGCCGGGCAGCACATGGATCTCGTCCCGGTGCACGGGGACGACGTCGTCCCACCAGTACCAGGGCGATACACCGATCCCCCGCGAGACGTCGTACGTGCCGAATACCGTGCCCCGCTGGTCGCTGCCCGCAATCACGAAGGCCCGGTCGACGCCGGGCAGCGGACGTTCCACCACCGTCTGGAGGCTGGTCTCCCACTTGCCCCGGATCGTGGAGACGTCGAGCTTGCCCCGGGCCACCAGTCCGTCGATCAGAGGGCTGCGCCCCACGGTGCCGATGATCGTGATCTCGCGCCCCCGGGGCACCGTGCCGTGCGAGAGGGCGGGGCGGATCCCGGTGACGCGCTCGATGTCGTCCCGCAGATCGCCCGCCACCCGGACGACGCCCGCCCAGTCGCGGTCGCTCACCACGAGGGGTGTGGCGCGGCCGTCGCGGACCAGCGGAAAGCTGCCGGAGCGGGACGTGAACGAGATGTACGCCCCGGGTCGGTCGGCCGCACACCGGAGCCGTGTCCGGTGGCCGCCGCCTCGGCGGAGAGCCCGAGGAGGGAGCCGAGAGGTGTCGCGGTGAGGGCGGTGAGACCGAGGCCGAGCCCCAGGACAGATCTGCGGCCGACGGGTCGCGGGAAGTGCTTGCTCATGCTGCTCTCCCATTATTTGTTCGCGCTCACGGCCGATTGGGCTGATCCGCACCAGGGGCTTCGAAAGTTTCGGGAGCCTCTCCGCACCTCGGCGGAGAGGCTTCCGGACGGTGCCGGTGTCAGTGCGCGGCCGGCTCCGCCACGGGCTCGACCGAGGTCCCGCAGACGAGCCGTCGCCGGTGGTCGACGGTCCGCTCGGGCCCGGTCAGCCGCAGCCGCACCGTCCGGCGGACGGCGGTGGCGGCACTGGAGGCGGCGAGCCGCAGTTCGAGCTCACCGGGTTCCACGACCCGCCGGCCGTTGATGCCGGTGAAGGACACCAGGTCCGCGTGGAAGCGGAACCGGACCCTGGCCGCCGCACCGGCGGCGAGCTCCACCCGTGCGTAGCCGATCAGCCGCGCCTGCGGGCGGGTCGTCTGGGCGACCGGGTCGTGGACGTACAGCTGCACCACCTCGGCGCCCTCGCGGTCACCGGTGTTGCGGACCGTGAGTTCGATGTCGGCCGAGCCGTCGGTGGGGATCTCGGCCGGGACCGGACCGGGCCGCTCCCAGTCGAAGGAGGTGTACGAGATGCCGTGTCCGAAGGGGTAGAGCGGTGTCGGGTCCAGATTGCTGACCCCGCTCGCCAGCCCCAGCGGCGGCTGCAGATACGTCCACGGCTGGCCGCCCGGCCCCTTCGGTACGCCCACCGGCAGCCGGCCGGAGGGGTTGACCCGCCCGGAGAGCACCCCGGCCAGCGCCGGGCCGCCCTCCTCGCCGGGGAAGAAGGTCTGCACGACGGCGGCCGCCCGGTCCGCCCAGCGCCCCAGCGCGTACGGGCGGCCGGTCAGCAGCACCAGGACCACCGGGGTGCCGGTGGCCAGCAGGGCGTCCAGCAGCTCGCCCTGGACGCCGGGCAGCGAGAGGTCGGCCGCGTCGCAGCCCTCGCCCGAGGTGCCCCGGCCGAAGAGGCCTGCCCGGTCACCGACCGCGGCGACGCAGACGTCGGCGTCCCCGGCCAGCCGGACGGCGTCCGCGATCGCGGACGTGTCGCTGCCGTCGACCTCGCAGCCGGCCGCGAAGCCGACCTCCGTGCCCGGGAGTTCGCCGCGCAGCGCCTCCAGCACGGTCGGCACGTCGATCCCCATCGCGGTCCCGGGGTGCGAGACCCCGACGTGGCTGGGGAAGGAGTAGCAGCCGAGCATGGCCAGCGGGTCGTTCGCGCGCGGTCCGACGACCGCGATCCGGCCGGTGCCCGGCAGCGGGAGTACGCCGTCGGGGTTGGCGAGCAGCACACAGGCCTGCTCGGCAAGGTCGCGGGCCAGCGCCCGGTTCTCCGGCGGGTCGAGGTCGACCGTGTGCCGGGCCCGCTCGGGGTCCGTGTCCCGCAGGGCGGCGGGCAGCGGTGACCAGTCGGGGTCGAGCAGGCCGAGTTCGCACTTCTGCAGCAGTACGCGGTACAGGGCCCGGTCGACCAGCTCCTCGGCCACGCTCCCCTCGCGAACGGCGGCCACGAGGGCGTCGCCGTAACTGCGGACGGTGGGCAGTTCCACGTCGACGCCGGCACCCAGGGCGAGCCGGGCGGCGTCCGCGCGGTCGGCGGCGACCTTGTGCAGGGTCTCCAGGAAGCCGATGCCGAAGTAGTCCGCGACGACGGTCCCGGTGAACCCCCAGGTGTCCCGGAGCAGTTGGGTGAGCAGGCCCGGGTCGGCCGCCGACGGCACGCCGTCGATCTCGGCGTAGGAGGACATCACCGAGCGTGCCCCGCCCTCGCGCAGCGCCATCTCGAAGGGCGGCAGGGTCACATCGGCCATCTCGCGCGCCCCGGCCCTGACGGGTGCGAGGTTGCGGGCGCCCGCCGATGCCGCGTACCCGGCGAAGTGCTTGAGGGTGGCGACGATCCCGGCGGACTCCAGGCCTCGTACGTACGCCGTGCCGATGGTCCCGACGAGGTAGGGGTCCTCGCCGATGGTCTCCTCGACGCGGCCCCAGCGCAGGTCGCGTGCCACGTCCAGGACGGGGGCCAGGCCCTGGTGGACGCCGACCGAGCGCATGTCCCGGCCGATCCGGTGGGCCATCTCGGTGACCAGCTCCGGGTTCCAGGCCGCGCCCCAGGACAGCGGTACGGGGTAGGCGGTGGCGCCCCAGGCGGTGAAGCCGGCCAGGCACTCCTCGTGGGCGAGCGCCGGGATGGAGAACCGTCCGGCTCCGGCGATCCGGCGTTGGGCGCGGGCCAGGGCGAGCGCGCCGAGACCGGGGTCGACGGGGGCGGTGCCGAAGGGCCGGGTGAGCTGGCCCAGGCCCCGGGTGGTGAGCTCGTCCCAGTCGACCGGGTCGACCATGTCGTTCTGGTGCGGCGCGACCCCGTCGCCGTCGGCGTCGGCGCCCACCCAGACTCCGTACAGCTGGGCGGCCTTCTCCTCCAGGGTCATCCGGGGGACCAGGTCGGCCACCCTTTCCCCCGGGGTGAGCGAGGGGTCGCGCCAGGGGCCTTCGGCGGCGGGCGCCGTCGCGGTGCGGCGGGCGTGCGGGACAGCGGGGATTGCCATGGGGGCAGGGGTTCCTCTCATGAGTGCGGTGGTGCGGGGCGGCGTGGGTGCGTTATTTGCCGCCCACCCCCATCAGTCCGTTGACCAGCGCCCTGCGCGCCACGAGGTACACGGCGAAGATCGGCACAACGGAGAGCACGATCGCGGCCAAGACGGCTGGAATGTTCATCCCGAACTGAGACATGAAGTTGAAGAGACCCAGGGTCAGCACACGTTTTTCCTCCGACTGGGTAAAGATCAGCGGGAAGAGGAAACCGTTCCACGCCTGCAGCGCCGTGTAGATCGCCACCGTGCTGATGCCGCCCTTGGACATCGGGATCGCCAGCTGCCACAGCATCCGCAGGGGTGTTGCGCCATCGAGGGACATCGCCTCGTACATCTCCTCGGAGACGTCACGCATGGTGCCGCTGAGGATCAGTACCGCCACCGGCATGGCGAACGCCGCGGTCGGCAGGACGATCGCCGGCAGGGTGTCGTACAGATTCATCTTGCTGATGAGCAGGTACAGCGGCACGATCACCGCCTGCGCGGGGATCGCCACCCCGAGCAGAAAGGTCCGGAAGGCCAGCGAGGAGAGCCGGCTGCGGGCACGCACCGCGACATAGGCGACGGGCACCGAGAGCGCCAGCACGATGACCACGGTGACCACGGCGACGATGGCCGTGTTGGTGAGCATCGTGGAGAAGCCGCTGTCCAGCACGGTGCTGTAGTTGTCGAGTGTCGGGTTGGCCGGGAAGGCGAGCGGATCACCGTTGAGCGCCTCGTCCTGGTGCATGAGCGACGAGGAAATCAGCGTGTAGAGCGGGACGATCACGATCAGGAGCCAGACCAGCGAGCCCAGACCGGCCAGTGGGTTGCCCCACTTCCCGCGGCGCGGGGCAGCGGCCGTCCGGCGCCGGGTCACCGGCGATGCAGGGGGCGCCGCGGGGCGGGTGTCGATTGACATCGCGTCACATACCTTCCCGGGTGGACCGCATGTTCCCGAAGCCGCTGAAACGGACCAGGATCAGCGACAGGGCGGTGGCCACCACGACCAGGGCCGTTGCGATCGCCGCGGCATAGCCGAGGTCGTAGGTCTGGAAACCGGTCCGGTACATCAGGTACGGCAGCACGGTGGTGTCCGTGCCGGGTCCTCCCCTGGTCATGATCAGTACGGTGTCGAAGTAGGTCAGCGAGCCGACGATCATCAGGACCGAGGAGGTCGTGATGGTGTGGCGCAGCTGCGGCAGGGTGATGTGGAAGAACTGCCGGAACATACCGGCGCCGTCGATCTCCGCCGCCTGGTACAGGACCTTCGGGACCTGCCGGGCGCCGCCTTGGTAGATCAGGGTGTGGAAGGGCATGAACTGCCAGCCGCCGACGAACACCACGGTCAGCAGGGCCCCGGTCGACGAGCCCATGATGTTCGGATCGATGCCGAACCACGGCCCGATCTTCTTGATCAAGCCGAAGTTGGGGTCGAGCAGCGCGTGGAAGAGCATCGCGATGGCCGTGGTGGAGAGCAGCAGCGGAATGAAGAACACCGCCGAGAGCACGGCCCGGCTGCGCTGCTTGCCCGCCGCCCAGACGCCGAGCAGCAGGGCCACGGGGGTCTGGAACGCCCAGCTGATCGAGGTGAGCAGCATGCTGAGCCAGGCGGCCTGGCGGAACTCCGGGTCCTTGAACAGCCGGGTCCAGTTGTCCATGCCGATGACCGTCGGGGAGTTCAGCCCGTCCCAGTGGCAGAAGGAGAGATAGACGGCGATCACCAGCGGGACGATGGCGAAGAGGGCGAAGAAGACGATGCCGGGCAGAGCCCAGGCGACCGAGGGGCGGCCGACGTTGCCGACGGCCGCTTCCCTTCCTCCGCGCAGCTTTTTGTACGAAGAGAGGTGGGACATCGTTACTTGACGGCCTTCATCGCTTCGACGAACTGCTCGGGCGTGGACTTGCCGGCGAACAGCTTGCTGATCTCGGTGAGCAGTGGGGTGGCGATCCCGGTCTCCAGCGCCTGGTCCCACGAGAGGGCGAAGCTCGGAGCCTTCTGGACCATGTTGTACTGATCGCTCGCGTACTTCGGGTTGGGCGATCCGGGCAGCATGGAGGCGGCGTTCGACGTGGTCGGAACGTCACCGTTGTCGACCAGGGCCTGGGCGTAGGACTTGGAGGCCATCTCCTTCAAGAAGGCTATGGCCGCGTCCTTGTGCTTGGTCCGGGAGTTGACCGACCAGTAGTTGGTGGGGTTGCCCACTACGTCTGCCGGGTCACCGACGCCACCGGCCACGGTCGGGAAGTTGGCCCAGCCGAGGTCCTCCTTGGCGAACTTCGGTGCCTTGCCGAGCTGGGTCGAGTACTCCCACGACCCCATCAGATGCATGGCCGCCTTGCCCTTGCTGAGCAGGGCGGGGGCACCGCCGCTGGCGTAGTCGACGGAGTTGAAGTTCTTGCCGAAGGCTCCCCCGTCCACCAGTTCCTTGATGGTCCGGGCGGACTTGAGGACCGCGGGGTCGCCCCAGCCGGAGGAGTCCCCGTTCTCGATCTTCTTGAAGACCTCGGGGCCGCCGATCCGGTCGAGCAGGTACTCCATCCACATCAGCTCGGGCCACTTCTCCTGGCCGCCGAGCGCGAAGGGGATGACGCCCTTCGCCTTGAGGGTGGTGATGACGTGCTGCAGGTCCTCCCAGGTCTTGGGGGCCTCCAGTTTGTTCTCGGCGAACAGCTTCTTGTTGTAGAAGAGCATCACGGGCTGCATGCCGCGCATCGGCACCCCGTAGATCTTTCCGTCGAGGCTGCCCGCCTTGACGATGGACGGGATGAAGCTGTCCTTGAGGGTGTCGTCGTTCTTGACGGTCGAGGTCAGATCGACCACCTGGCCGGCGTCCACGTACGACTTGATGGAGCCGCCGCCCCAGTTGTAGAAGATGTCCGGGGCGCTGGGCGAGCCCATGGCGCTGTGCAGCTTGTTGACGTAGTCCGTGCCAGGTACGGGGATCAGCTTGACCTTGACCTTCGAGGTCTTGTTGAACTCCTTGACCGCAGCCTCCTGGATCTTGACCGCGTCGTCGCCATAGACATACGCCGTGATGGTGCCGCCGCCACCGTCGCTGTCCGATCCGCAGCCGGTCAGCACGCCTGCCATGACCATGGCAGCGCCCATCGCGGTCCATCTGGCCACACGCGTCTTCTGAGTGAAAATTCCCGACCCCATGACCGCACCTCTGTCGAATGTTTCGGTGTCACTTCCGAATGTTGCCGGAACGGTACGGTCGGGTTTCGAGTGCGTCAAGGGGTCGGGGAACGGTATTTACTCGCGCCTGACCCAGGCGCCGTACGGCGCCGGGGGAAGCTACGATCCCCTTATGAGCCCCGCAAACGTCCAGTCACATCAGGAGAACGCGCCGGCCGGCGAACCGTCGGAAGGCAGCGCCACGCTGGCGGAAATCGCCCGAGCGGCCGGAGTCTCGGCTCCGACAGTTTCGAAGGTGCTGAACGGGCGCGCCGATGTCGCCCCGGGTACCCGCACCAAGGTGGAGGAGCTGCTGCTGGTGCACGGCTACCGCCGCAGACGCGGCTCCACGACCCAGTCCCAGCTGATCGACCTGGTCTTCCACGAGCTGGACAGCGCCTGGGCCATGGAGGTCGTGCGCGGGGTGGAGAACGTCGCCAGGGAGGAGGGGCTGAGCCTGGTCCTCTCGGAGAGCGCGGGCCGGCTCACCCCGGGGCAGACCTGGGTGGACGGGGTGCTGGCCAGGCGGCCGGTCGGGGTGATCCTGGTGCTCTCGGACCTCACCGCGGCCCAGCGCGCCCAGCTGACCAGCCGCAGCATCCCGTACGCGGTCGTCGACCCGGCGGGCGATCCCGGCGACGACGTCCCCTCGGTCGGGACGACCAACTGGCAGGGCGGGCTGGCCGCCACCCGGCATCTCACCGCGCTCGGGCACCGGCGGATCGGGGTCATCAGCGGCCCGTCCCGGATGATGTGCAGCCGGGCCCGGGTGGACGGCTACCGCGCCGCCCTGGAGACCGCGGGCCTGCCGATCGATCCCAGCCTGGTCCGCGAGGGCGAGTTCCAGCACGAGGCGGGCTACACCGCGGGCCTGGAGCTGCTGCGCCGCACCGACCGGCCGACCGCGGTCTTCGCCGGCAACGACCTCCAGGCACTCGGCGTGTACGAGGCGGCGCGGGAGCTGGGCCTGCGCATCCCCGAGGACCTCAGCGTCGTGGGCTTCGACGACCTGCCGCTCACCCGGTGGATCGGCCCGCCGCTCACCACCGTGCGCCAGCCGCTCATAGAGATGGCCGAGACAGCCGCCCGCCTGGTCCTCGACCTGGGCCGGGGCCGGCAGCCGGCGACGACCCGGGTCGACCTGGCCACCAACCTGGTGGTGCGCAGCAGCACGGCGGCGCCCTGCCGCTGACCCGGAGCCGTCACGGGTCCGGCCGGTCACCCGCCCGCCCCCGGGCAGCGGGCACGACCGCGGAAGAGGCGGTGTCACGCGCCGTCCTGCGCGCCGCTGTCAGTGGCCGGGTGCAGACTGGCCCGTATCCGGCACAACGGCGTTTCGGGAGGTTCGGGTCATGACCGATGTTCTGCTCACCGTGGGTACCCGCAAAGGACTCTTCATCGGCCGCAGACACGATGGCGCGTGGAAGTTCGACGGTCCGCATTTCAATGCCCAGGCGATCTACTCGGTGGCCATCGACACCCGCCGGAAGATCCCCCGCCTGCTGGTCGGCGGCGACAGCGCGCACTGGGGCCCGTCCGTCTTCCACTCCGACGACCTGGGCGCCAGCTGGGTCGAGCCGAAGCGCCCGGCGGTGAAGTTCCCGGAGTTCACCGGGACGTCCCTGGAGCGGGTCTGGCAGCTGCAGCCCGCAGGCCCCGAGGCTCCCGACGTCGTGTACGCGGGCACCGAGCCGGCCGCGCTGTTCCGGTCGCGGGACAGCGGCGAGTCGTTCGAGCTGATCCGCCCGCTCTGGGAGCACCCGACGCGTTCGAAATGGGTGCCGGGCGGGGGCGGCGAGGGGCTGCACACCGTCCTGACCGACGAGCGGGACGCACAGGCGGTGACGGTCGCGGTCTCCACCGCCGGGGTGTTCAGGACCGCCGACGGCGGCGAGAGCTGGACCCCGGCCAACAGGGGGGTGTCGGCCGTCTTCCTGCCCGACCCGAACCCGGAGTTCGGCCAGTGCGTGCACAAGGTCAGCCGGGACGCGGTCGACCCCGACCGGCTCTACCTCCAGAACCACTGGGGCGTGTTCCGCAGCGACGACGCCGGGAGCAACTGGACGGACATCGGCGAGGGGCTGCCCTCCGACTTCGGCTTCGCCGTGGCCGCGCACCCGCACCGGGCGGACACCGCGTACGTCTTCCCGATCAACGCCGACGCCGACCGGGTACCGGCCGAGCACCGCTGCCGGGTCTTCCGGACCCGGGACGCGGGAGACAGCTGGGAGCCCCTGTCCGCGGGCCTCCCGGAGGGGGCTCACTACGGCACGGTGCTGCGTGACGCGCTCTGTACCGACGACGCCGATCCGGCGGGGGTCTACTTCGGCAACCGCAACGGCGAGGTCTACGCGAGCGCGGACGACGGGGACAGCTGGCAGCAGCTCATCTCGCACCTGCCGGATGTCCTGTGCGTCCGGGCGGCGGCCACCGGGGGCTGATCCGTGCCGCCGTACCAGCGGCGGAGGGCCGCCCCCGTGACAGCACGACCTCTGCACGGAGTCATCGTGTCCGGCCTGGCACGGGCCCTTGAGCCCGTGGCCGAACGCGTCGCTGCGACGGGCGGGCAGGGTCGGGAACCGGGAGGCGGGGTGCCGGTGCTCAGGGTGCCGGGTCCGGTTTGGTGGCGCGGCTCAGCGCGCGGGCGCACCACCTGATGATCGCGGCGTTGGCCAGTGCGCCGAGGGCGACGGCAAGGACGAGCATCGCGGTACCTCCCGGCAGCACCAGCGCTACGAGGCTGACGGGAGCCGTTGCGAGCAGTGGGATGACTGCTGCCATGGACTCGCCGGAGCCGTCACCGACGGTAGCCACGAATGCCCATATGAGCAGGGCGGCGCAGACCACGAGGTAGACCAGGGCGATGACCTCGCCGGCAGACAGACGTCGACCGCGGTCAGGGAATCGGTCCGGATCGGTCATGGTGGTGGTCCCCTCGGACATGTGGTGTGGGAACGATCGGAGGCTGCTACAGGTGAGTGCCGGGCGGGTTCGGGTGGGCGAGGCCGAGGTCGTAGGCGAGGATCGTCGCCTGTACCCGATCGCGCAGTCCGAGCTTGCGCAGCAGCGCGTTCACATGGGATTTCACGGTGCCGACGGTGATGCCGAGCTGCTCGGCGATCTCCGCGTTGGTGAGTCCGGACGCGACCAGGGCCAAGACGTCCCGCTCGCGGCCGGTCAGGCTGTCCAGCTCGCGGACGCCGCTTTCGGCTCCGGTGAATGCCGCGGAGGCGTAGTGACCGATGAGTCTGCGGGTCGCGGATGGCGAGAGCACGCTTTCGCCCGCGGCCACGACCCGGATGCCTTGCAGCAGTTCTGCGGCGTGCGCGTCCTTGAGCAGGAACCCGGAGGCACCGGAGCGTAGTGCGTCGAAGACGTAGGCGTCGAGATCGAAGGTCGTCAGCACCAGGACCCGAGGCGCGTGCCGACGGCCGGTGATGATCCGGGTGGCGGCGATGCCGTCCAGTTCGGGCATGCGGACGTCCATGACGACCACGTCGGGCTCCAGCTCTTCGTCGAGCTGGACCGCTGTGACTCCGTCGGCGGCTTGGCCGACGACCGTCATGTCCTCCTCGGCGTCGATCACGGCGACGAACCCCGCCCGTACGATGCCCTGGTCGTCGGCGACCAGCACTCTGATGCTCATGGTTTCCTCTGCTCCTCGTCGTCGCACTCGGCGACCGCCGGCGGTGCGTCCGCGGCGGCTCCTCCCGTTGTGCCCGGAGCGAAGGGAAGCCGGAGGCTGAACGTGCCCGCCGGCTGCGTGGTGATCGTGCCGTCGAGCGCCGCGATCCGTACCGCCAGCCGTGCCTGTACGGCGGGGTGGACGGCATGCGTCACCCCTGTGGCCGTGAGCGTCAATGTACCGTCGAAGGCATCGAGTTCGATCACTGCCGGTTCCGTCCCGCCTGCGGTCAGCACCGTCTCGGCGACGTGGTAAGCAGCCAGGTCCACAGCGGTGGGCAGGCATTCCGGCACCCGGTCGGCCAGCCGTATCTCCACCTCGCGGCCGGTGGCCCGGCACTGGCGGGCGAGCAGGTCCAGTGCCTGGAGCGTGGGCTGCGGCCGCAGCCCCTGCCCAGTCTCGTCGTGCCGGACGGTATCGAGCAGGGCACGCATCCCTGCGAGGGACTCGCGGGCGCGCTCTGCGGTCTCTTCGAGCCGGCCTGCCTGTGCCTCCCTCACCATGTCGGCGGTGCGCGCCAGCACGGTGCCCTCCAGTCCGGAGGCGATGCGGCGGCGCTCGCGCCACGCGTCCCTGACCGCCTCCACGGTCCAGTCGGCGACGCGGCCCTCCCGCGCGCGGCGGGCGGCCTGCCCCTGCCGCCCGCGCAGAGTCCCCGCCCACCAGGCCGCTCCGACGGCCGCCGCCGCACCGCCCGTCGACAGGGCGGCGACCTCCCAGAGCGGAAGGGCCGTTCCCCGTTCCATCACCGCGCCGGTCGCGGCCACCGCATGCACCGCCGCGACCGCAGCCGGCAGGAACCGGTGCGGGCGGTCTCCGGCGGGTCGATGGCCGGCCGCACCGGCTGCCTGCGCGGCGAGCGCCGCGCAGGTGGCGAGCAGGCTCAACGCCGGTGGGAGGAGGACCTCGCCGGTGTAGTCACCCGTGAGCATCGCCACCGGCCAGAGCAGGGCCAGGGCGCACAGTGCGCCCTGCACGGCGCGCGGCGCCCGGCGCAGCCACAGGAGCGTGACCGCCTGTGCCGCGGCCAGCAGGGCGAAGAAAGCCCCCGCGGACACCTGCCCGCCGCCTGATACGGTCTCGGCCCGGATGACCAGAGTCGGCAGCAACGGCTGCACGACAAGACCGATGGCGGCCGTCACCTGCGCCACGCGGTAGCTTCGCGGAACCAGCCGCTCGACAGCGGCAGCACTCCGGCCGGGGAGGACCGCACGCACCTCCCAGCCCCCCATCGCGGTCGGGCCGGTGGTCAGGGTGCCGCCCGCCTCCCGGGCCCGGGACCGCAGGAAGTTCTGGCCGCGCCTCCCGCCGAGGCCCGCCCCGTGTGCCACCGTGCCGGCGAGGGGCGCCCCGCTCGTGACCACAACATCGGTACGGGCGTCGCCGTACCGGCACAGCACCCTTGTCCGTGCACCGGGGGCGTACCGTACGACGTTGGTCAGCGCCTCGCGCACGATACCGAAGGCCGCGTCCCCGACGGTGCCGTCGGGCAGGGCGTCGATCTCGCAGTCCGCCTGCTGTCCCAGCCGGCGAAACCCCGCGACCAGATCCAGCAACCGTTGCTGCGGTGATGGCTGTTCGGCGCGTGAGGGAGCAGGTGCCCGTACGGCGCCGAGTGCCCGGGTGACCTCGTGCCCGGTCTCGATCGCGAACCGGGCGGCGTCTTCGGCCAGTTCGGGACGGCGGTCGCGCAACCCCAGGGCCGCGCCGACCGTGACCACCACGGCCGTCAGGTGATGGGCACTGACATCATGCAACTCCCTTTCCATACGCCGCCGTTCTGCTGCGGGAAGCCGGTGCCGCTCGGACTCGGCCCGCCGCAGCCGCTGCTCGGTCGCCCGCAGCGCATGTCGCTCACGCCGTACCAGCAGGCCGCTGCCGCAGGCCGCGGGGTACATCAGGGCGGTGAGGGCTAGGTCGAGTCCGTTGCCGTTGTGCAGCCCGTGCAGACTCAGCCCGTACAGGAACTGCCAGCCGGCGAGCGCCACCACGCACAACACGGCAGTGAAGGTGTCGCGTTCGGTGGCTACGGTGAAAAGGGCCAGCGCGACGCCAGCGGTCCCGAGTACCGCCGTCGCCCCGGCGGGCAGCGGTCCGGCGCCCAGAGCAAGGGTTGCTGCGGTGAAGACGAGGGCGGTCACCGGCCGGGTGCGGCGCAGGGCGAGCGCGGCCGCCACCGGCCCGTTGACCAGGGCCGCCACGAGGAGGGCGGACGCGGACGGAAGGTCCCCGCGCAGCAGAGCGGCCCCCGGCCACACCACGGCCTGGACGCAGATCAACAGGACCGGGATCAGCCGGTCGTCGTTTCGGTTCATGACACGCCAAGGCTAGGACCCCATCCCGCTGGTCCGGCTCCGGCTGAAGGTGGATTCCGGTCTCTTACCTGAGGTGCAGACGCGGGCGCAGAACGACAACGGGGCCGGCTCTCCATCCCTGGTTAGACGTGGCAGTCATCCCGGCGCCCGAGGCCCCCACCGTGCTCCCGGCCATAGCCTCGATCACATCGAGAAGGCGCCCGACCGGCGGTTCCGCTACACGTTCGGACGCGTCAGTTTCCCGTTGCGACCCGCGGCCTGCGGGCGCACTCTGCTCCTCATCCAGCATCCAGCATCCAGGGAGATCTTCCATGTCCAAGCGCGCTCTCGTCTCGTCCCTCATCGGTGCCGTCGCCCTCGGAGGCGCCGCCGCAGGCGGTCACGCCATGGCTTCCCCCGACGCGAAGCCCGTACTGAAGGACGGCTCGGCCCTCTACACCGCCCCGACCGACACCACCGCAGGCGTGCTCAGCTTCACCGCGAAGGTGAGCGACGATTCGGGCATCCGAAACCTGAAGGTCCTCGCGTGGCCCAAGAGCTCGAAGCTCGACCCCACCGAGGCAGAACTGCGCAGCGTGGAAGACGCCACCTGCCGGCGCCTCTCGGACGAGACCTCCCGGTGCACCTACCGGCTGACGGTCACCAAGGAGGAGGCCGCACAGGCGGCCAAGGGCACCTGGTACATCTCGGCACTCGCAACGGCCAAGGACGGGGAGACGCTGTTCCTGCCCCGCGCCGCCTCCCTCGGCATCAACCGCTGAACCCGGCGCCGTGACCGGGCACCTCAACGGTGCCCGGTCAGCCGCACCCTCCAGTGAGCCCGGCGCACCCGAACAACGGCACCGCCTGCAAGAGAACGGAGTGCTGCTCCTGGCAGACCTGGCGCCCCGCCCGACTGCCCTGACACCTCTCGTGACACCGCGGCGAGCGGCGATCAGGGAGTGCTGGCCGCGCAGACGGCTGACGGCTGGGGTACTGCGTGCCGTCCTGCTGTCAGGGAGTGACTGTTCGTCCCGACACCGCGGCCAGCCGGTCGAGGGCGGCGGCATCGCCCGCTACGGGCTGCGGTTCCTTGAAGTTCCTGAGCTGTGGAGGAAGTTGCGGGCTCATCACATGGGCGAATGTCAGGGTGCGTTCCACCACGGAGTCCGCGAACGACGGGGTGCGTCCGGTGGCCCGGCCCAAGTCCCAGCTGTGCACCAGGTGCTCCATTATGAGGATGTTGAGTGCTGTCAGGCCGGGAATACGGCCCAGTCGCGTGGTGACCGTGCGCTCCAGGGCTCCATCCTCCTCGAACGCGGCGATCAGGACCGCCGCGTTGTCCTGGAAGGTGGAGGTGGCCGGCTTGGGCTCTGCGGTCATGGTGACCCGGAAATTGCGCTGCAGGTCAAGCAGGTGGTCCACAACTGCACTGACGTCCCACTCGTCGCAAGGGGTGGGCGCCGACCACTGGTCTTCGTCGAGCGACTCCACGAGCCGCTGCACTTCATGGACAACGTCAGCGAAATCGGTCACTGAGTTCACGTGCTGCTCCTGTATCGAGTTGCTTCGCACCGTAACGACTGGAGGACACGGGTCAGTAGTCCACTGCCCTCCCACCGCGTTGCGACACGAGTGCGCTGCCCGATGGGACCGAGCGCATTCCGGCACAGGGACTCCTGATGAGCACCACCGACGCGATCGCGTTCTGGGGACGGCGTTCACGCGGCCCGGCCGCATGCGGGTACGCCCCAGCCGAATGCCCGGCCCACCCGAAACGGTGACAGCGCCGCCGCCCGGCGAGGCGCCGGCCGTGCACGGGCCCCTCCCCTCCCGCAGATACGACTTGTCCTGCGCCCACTGCCTGCACGCCCCCTCCGACCTGGAGCGGGCGACCGTCCGGTCCCGCGCCCGCACACACACCCTCCCGGGCAGATGCCTGCGGCTCGTCGACCACCGCTCCGTCCCACCCTGGCCGTGGAACCAGGACCCGGCATTCAAGGGTGAAGGACGACCATGATGGCTCCGGAAGCCCGGTCGCCGGCCGTGCGGAAGGCTTCCGCGGCCTCGCCGAGGGGGAAGCGGTGGGTGATCAGCGTCTGCGCGATCGTGGGCGCCTCGTCATAGGTGGCGAGGGCTTCCTCGGCAGTTCGTCCAGTGCCTTGACGACCCCGTCGAGCTCGCCGGGCCGCGTCTCCCCAGGCAGTGCGGCATGCACGCCCTCGGGCCGCAGATGCACGGCAAAGCGTTCCTTGGCCGTGACGAACGCCTGCATCACCTCACGGTAGAGGGCTGTTCCGCACGGTGAGGTGGGCGAAGGGGCTGAGCCCGTCCGGCCCAGGGCCCGGAGCGGCAGTGCTGGTCATCACCGTCCATTGTGCCGTGGCGTCAGCACTCCCGGGCAGGGCCAGCGCACTTGGCTGGTCTAATCCGATATGGGGGCTACTGGCCGCCGCCAGGGCACCCGGTGCCCTGGCGGCGGCATTCCCGGCGATCAGCGTGGTCAGTGACTCCGTGGCTCAGCGTCGTACCCATCCCAGCTCAAAGACGTGCCGGCCCAGCTGCATCCTGGTGGAGACCTCCGCGATCTCCGTCAGCCGCTGCACCCGGCGCTGGACCGTGCCCAGGCCCAGGCCCGTCCGGGCTGCCACCGTGCGGTCGGTCAGCCCGGTGAGCATCAGGGACAGCAGGAGGAGGTCGGTCTCGTCCGGGCCCTCCGTACGCGGCTCCGCCTCCACCTCGCCGGATGCCGACAGCAGCAGTGGGCGGGCCGACTTCCAGACCTCCTCGAAGGGCATGAGCAACGCCTCCACGGTGCCCGCACCACCACGGATGTCGGCTCTGCTCCGACCGGCCCTGCGTCCCGGGGCGGCAGCAGCATCAACGCCGTGGAACGGCCGGCCACGACCAGCTTGCACGGCACCCGCTCGACGACCCGAACGAGCTGGGTGCGCCCCAGCGCGGCGGAGAGCTCGGCCGTCGTCGACGGCCGTTCGAGCGCGGCCTGTTCCATGATCACCCGGTACCGGACGCCTCGGCCGGTGCGGTTTCCTCCGCCTCCTACAGAACGGTCGGGTGACAACGGACGACGGCGGATCCGGGGGCGGCCTTCGGGTCGGAGAGTCGCGTGCACGACAGCGGGACGGCCGGCCGGCCGGGACGAACTACTGAGCGCCCAGCTCGCCGAAGTCAACGCACGCAGTCGGCACACACTCTGACAGCGCCGTCCACTGGTGCGGGCCGGCGCGCCGTCCGGTGGTGCGGCCCGGTGCCCCAGCCCGGCCGCACCCGAAACCCCCGTCCGATGGGCGCGGGGCATGGGACCGGGTAGGCCGAATTGCATCGCCCTCCACCCCTCGCGCCCTTCCGCCCCGGGGGCGCCTGCGGCAGAGTCGCGTTCTTCGGGGACACAAGAGATCTCGCTCGAACGGATTCGCCTATGCGGCACACCGCCGACTCCCATCGGAACACCGGCCTCGACCGCGAACAGGCAAAGCCCCACATCACCGTTCGAAGCCCCGGCACGACACCCGCGGCCACCGCCACCGCAGGCGGCGTCCCGCTCCGGGCAGGCACGCTGGGCGCACTGCAACGGGCGATCGGGAACGCGGCCGTCGCCCGGATGATCGACCGCGAGAGGCCCCGCGAAGGAGCCGGCACCCACAGCGCCGCACAGGCCTTCGGGGGCGGCGACGCGAGCGGGCCGGACGCCGTGCGGGAGGCCGCGCGAACGGCGGGCCGCGCCAGCAACCGGTTGCCCGACAGGGTGCGCTCGACCATGGAGGAGGCCTTCGGCACCAGGCTCGACCACGTCAGGGTCTCGGTCGACGAGCGGGCCGCCGCGAGTATCGACGCCAAGGCGTACACCGTCGGCAGCAACATCGTCGTCCAGAGCGCGAGCGTCCTGCGCGATGTCGAGACGATGGCCCACGAGATCCACCACACCTCACAGCACGACGCCCCTGCCGGCCTCAGCGACCCCGACGGCAGACAGGAGCGCGAGGCGTCCGACGTCGGAGCCCGGGTCGCCCGCGGCCAGAGCGTGCACCGCGGCGTCGCCGACGGCGAGGTGCACGAGGGCGGCGGCGTCCACCGCGCGGCGATCCAGCGCCGTGTGGGCTTCGAGTTCGAGTCGCAGTGGCGTGTGCGCGATCACACGGACCTGACCGAGGAGGACGAGCAGAACTACCGGAGCGAGGTCTCGGAGCGTGACGCCGTACGCGGCGCACAGGTCCTGGCGACGATCGCCGACAAACGGTACGCCCCCGAACTGCGGGACACGGCCGAACAGGCCCTTTCCAACGCTGAGCTGAAGGGGCAGTGGCTCGCCCCCGCAGCCACGGGCAACGCCGGGGAGCACCAGCTCACCGATGCGGGGAGAGCCCGGCTCGCACGCCTGCGGCAGGAGCCTCCCGGGGACTACGACAACCTCATGACCGACGTCGAACTGCCCCTGCTCATGAAGAACATGATCCGTGAGACCCCCCTCAGAGGCCGCGACGTACCCAAGATGGGCACGGTCGGCCACGGCAGCAAGTACCGGCTCACCTCGGACGTCAGCCCGACGGGAGGATCGGCCCTGGAATGGGTGACCGACCCGCTCAGCACGAGGGACGAGGTCGTCGAGGTGATGAACGCGATCACCCAGGTCTCGGCCGCCCTGGACGCCCGGCAGCGCCAGGAGTCCTTCCCGCTCGAGGCCGTGGAGGTCGCCGGCTTCACGGCGAGCTCCGGAATCATGGTGTTCCCGCTGCGCGGCGAGCTCGTCTACGCGCCGCAGATGACCGGCGGTTTCAAGCTCGATCAGCTGCCAAGGCTGATGGAATACCTCCAGCTTCCCGAAAAGGGGCCCAAGTTCCTCGGACGCACCGCCTTCGAGCAGCGCCAGGAGGCCAGAGCGGATCTGCACCAGGACACCCTCCTCCCCGTCGACACCATCCGCCGGACGGCCGAGGAGGAGGCCAAGGGGCTCCCCGAGGACATCACCGGGGGCGAGTCCACCGAGGGGCTGGTCGGGCTGGTCACCCTGATCGGCAGCTATCTGTCGTACGGTGCCGGGCTCGGCGACATGGCGAACTCGAAGTCGATCGCGGGCGGCCTGATGTCCCGTACCTCCTTCGCCCACAACTTCACGCTGCTGCCTCACCCCATGCGCCTCTACTACCGTAAGAATCCGGCCGAGTTCGCCGCGTTCGTGCTCGGGGTGACCGGTCTCGCGGCGAACGACCCGCTGTACTCCAAGCCTGTCGAGCACGGGGACGCCGGTGACCGTGAGAGGAGGCAGATCCCCCTGACCCGCTCCGAATGGCTGGAGGGCATGCCGGTCGGAAAGGACCTGCTGCGGAACTACGAGCACCTGACCGTGGAGGAGAAGATCCAGGTCGCCGACCGGAACGAGGACTGGGGACACATCCACGGCTCCCTCGGGGCGCTGGGCACGGTCGACGCGGCGAAGGACTCGGTGGGCAGGCCCGGCAGTCGGGAGGTCGCCCTGGTCGCCGAGCTGCGCCGGATGCGGGACAGCCTGCGCACCCCAGAGCTCAAGCCCCTCGCCGTGGCCGCCTTCGACCTGGTCATGCGCCTGAACGAGGAGAGAACCCTCAAGTACGAGAAGGAGAGGCCTTGACTCCCGTCCCCCGCGGCCACGGAGATCCGGGCACCCAACGTCGTTGACCCGAGAGGAACAACGCCACCGTCGTCCGGGCCCTCGCCCCCGGTGATCCAGCGGGTCGCGGTGACCGGTCCACGCTCCAAGCCGCCCGTGGAGACCAACGGCCTCTCCCCCGAGCAGCGCGACGAGCTGCTGCGGGCCAGGAAGTCCAGGGACCTGGACCGCCTGCGCCCCGCGCACCCCGACGAGGAGGAAGGCCTGTCCGAGCGGGCGCTGCGCGCCGTCATGCCCCGCACACGGGTCGCCCCCTCAAAGCCGCCCGGGGCGTGCGCGCACCCCTGCCGGCCCGGCCGGTTGGCACTTGCTCGGACCGGCTCCGGCCCGTCGACCTGCCCACCCCGAACCGCACCGGAGAGGATCAGGCATCAACCGGACACATCAGGGCCATACTTGACGTGCGGGGACAGGACCGTCCCATGGTGGATCGGCAGCGGGAGAGGCAGTAGTCGAGTGAGCAGTGGCAACATCAAGGGGCTGGAGAAGGCCGAGGTGCGGCTCAAGTGGGACCCGAGCGCCTGGGACCGGTCTCCCCACCATCTCGACATCATCACCGCGACCTACTCGGCCGACGCCCCCTACGGACGCCCCGTGTACATCGTCGACTACGACAGCCGGTCACCGGACGGCACCATCAACATGAGCCGGCACAGCCGGACCGGCCAGGGCTTCGGCTACGTCGAAGCGGTGACCCTGGAACTCGTCCGCCTCGCCCCCTCCTTCGCCAGGGTGGTGGTCGGGGTGGCGATCCACCAGAACACCGGCCCCAAGACCTTCGGTGATCTGTCGAACACCGGAGTTCTGGTCCTCGACGGATACACCGAGCTGCTGAACGACGACTTCACACGGATCGCCGGATGCACCGCCGGGACCGTGGCGGAGTTCACCAGGACCCCTTCCGGAACCTGGGAGTTCCACGAGATGGTCCGAGGGTTCCAGAGCGATACCGCGGCCTTCAGCCTGGAGATGGGTTCGGCCCCGCGCTCCTGACGGGCCGGCACTCGCCCCGCCTGGCAGTCCTCCTGTCATTCTCCGGCTGCTCCGGTCCTTCCCGGCTCCGTGTGGTAGTAGCGCGTGCAGGACTCCACCATGCCGTCCCCGGCGATGCGGAAGAAGTCCACGAAGCGCAGGCTGACGCCCTCGGTGCCGGAGGTGATGCGGCGGCCGGCGGCGACGATGGACCGGTCGCGGGCGACGACGCGGTCGATCTCGTGACGGGCCGCGGAGCCGGCATGGTCGCGGTGGGCACGCAGGACCGCGGTGCGACCACGGGCGACGGGGACACCGGGCAGTTCCAGTTCGACGCGGTCGTGCAGCAGCGATCCGCACGCGTCGAGGTCACCGGCGTCGAGGTAGTCGTAGACGAGGCGAACGTGGTCGGTACCGGCTGCGGTGACCAGGTCGCTCATCACGTCGGGGCTTGTGTTCGTCCAGGCGTCGGCGTGCATGGGACGCCTCCTTTCTCCTTCGCCCGGCACTCTTCCGCAGCGCCCCAACCCCCGCCTATCACGCCGCTATCCGCTGAGTGATCGCACTCGGCACGCGACAGTATGGACAGACCATGAGGGTTGTGGAACCTTTGGGAAAGTTGATCCCGAGTATCAAGTCGCTTACGAGGTCGGAGGCTCGGTGACCGAGGGCACGACGCATGCGGTCCAGCACGCCCCCGGCACGTCACGGCCCCCCTTCCAGTTGCTGGGTCCGCTCCAGGTACGAGGCAAGGACGGGCCGCTGCGGGTGCCTCCGGGCCGGCAGGAGGTGATCCTTGCCGCGTTGCTCCTGGAGGCGAACCGGGTCGTCGGCACGAACTACCTGGTTGACCTCATCTGGGAGGACAGTCCTCCGGAGACCGCGCGCACCCAGGTACAGATATGCGTCTCCCGGTTGCGGAAGCTGCTGGCCGGCGCGGACAGCACGGTCTCGATCTCGACCCGGCCGCCGGGGTATGTGCTCCAGGTCGACACCGGGGACGTCGACTCGCTGCTGTTCACCGGCCTGGTCGCGATGGCGCGGCGGCAGCGTGACGAGGGCGAGGCGGAGAAGGCGGTGACGCTGCTGAAGTCGGCGGTGGCCCTGGGGCAGGGAGAATCGCTGACCGGGCTGGTCAGCGGCCCGCTCGCCAACAAGGCCCGCAATCTGGACGAGGAACGACTGAGCGCCGTCGAACTGCGATTGCAGATCGAATTGGAGCTGGGGCGGCACGACCGGCTCGTGGGTGAGCTCCAACTCCTCACCCATGAGAACCCGTTGCGCGAGCGCCTGCGCGGTCAGCTGATGTGCGCCCTGTACTGGTCGGGGCGCCAGGCCGAGGCGCTGGAGGCGTTCCGCGCCGGGCGCAGGATCCTCGACCAGGAACTGGGGCTGGCGCCGGGCATAGAACTGCGGCGGCTGGAGGCGGCGATCCTGGCCGGCGAGCTGCCCCCGCCGGTCCAAGTGCCGCAACCCCGTGCCGAGATGGCAGGGACACATCCGGACACCGCTCCGGCCTTCGCGGCCGGGCGCGCGGGAACGGGAAGCGAAAGCCCCGCGCCGTCCGGGGGACCCGCACCGCAGGCCGGTGCCGAGCGCTCCGCGAACCGGAACGACACCGCCGATCCGGCCCGGACGCCGTCCTCCCACACCACCGTCCAGGGCACCTCCCCGGGCCGCGCCGATCCGCAGCCGCACGACGTCCGGCCCCAGCAACTACCTTCCTCGACATCGGATTTCGTCGCGGACGAAGCCCAGCTCGCTGCCCTGGAGCAGGCATTGACCAGCGGCGGGAGCCGCAAGGCGGTGGGGCTCGCCGTGATCACCGGCAAGCCGGGCACCGGCAAGTCCACGCTCGCCGTGAACGTCGCGCACCGGCTCGCCGAGACGCGGTTCCCCGACGGCCAGCTCTACTGCGACCTGCGCGGCACCGGCACACCGGCTACCGCCCCGGAGGTGCTGGGCCGCTTCCTGCGGGCGCTGGGCATCCCAGGTCAGCTGATCCCGGACTCACTGGACGAGCGGGCGGAGATGTACCGGACCCGGCTCGCCTCGCGTCGCCTTCTGGTGGTCCTGGACGACGCCGCCACCGAGAGCCAGGTGCAACCGCTGCTGCCCGGCAGCCGCGACTGCGCCGTCCTCGTCACCAGCCGGTCCAGGATGACCGCGCTGCCGGGCGCGCACCGCGTCGAGCTGGACGTCCTGGACGAGGAGCGGGCGCTGAGGCTGCTGTCCGGCATCATCGGGAAGGAGAGGGTCGAGGACGAGGCCGCATCCGCCAAGGCTCTGGTCCGTACGGTCGGACGGCTGCCTCTGGCCCTGCGCATCGCGGCGGCCCGGCTCGCCGCCCGCCCGCACTGGACGATCGCCTCGATGGTGCACCGGCTGGCCGATGAACGGCACCGCCTGGACGAACTGGCGCACGGCGAGATGACCATGCGGGCCAGCCTCTCGCTCACGTACAACGGTCTGGCACCGGAGGACCGCGGGCTGCTGCGGATGCTGAGCATGTCCCGGACACCGACGCTGCCCAGTTGGCTGGCCGGTGCCCTGCTGGACGACGACCGCCCCGTGCCGTCGGACCTGATGGAACCGCTGGTCGACATGCAGATGCTGGATGTCGTCGGAGTGGAGCGCACCGGCGGCTACCGGTACCAGTTCCACGAGATCATCCGGGTCTACGCCCGCGAGCAACTGGCCGGGCACGACGCTCCGGAGGTACGGCGGGCCGCGCTCACCCGCATGGCGGGCGGCTGGATGTACCTCGCGCAGGAAGCCCATCGCAAGCTCTACGGCGGCGACTTCACCGTGCTGCACGGCGACGCCCCGCGCTGGGCGCCGCCCGCGTCGTGCACCGAGGACCTGCTCGCCGATCCACTGGCCTGGTTCGACGCGGAGCAGACGGCCCTGTGCGGGATGGTGGAGCACGCCGCCGACGAGGGCCTGGACGACGTCAGCTGGAACCTGGCGACGACCTTGGTCACCCTGTTCGAGGTGCGAGGTCATTACGACCTGTGGGAACAGACCCATGTGCGGGCGCTGGCCGCCGTGCGCAAGGCCGGCAATCTGCGGGGCACCGCTGCCGTCCGCGCCTCGCTCGGCTCGTTGTACATGAGCCGCAACGAGTTCGACATGGCACGCCAGGCCCTGAGTTCGGCACTCGATGTCTTCCAGGCACTGGACGAGCCCCAGGGCGAGGCGTTGTGCCTCCGCGACATGGCACTCATCGCGCGTACGAACGGCGAGGACGACACCGCCCTGGAGCTGTACGGACGGGCTCTCGCCGACTTCGACCGGGCCGGTGACGTGGTGGGGCGGGCCATCGTGCTCACGCAGAGCGCCCACATACGGATGCGCCGGGGTGAGCAGGCCGCGGCGCAGACCCAGCTGGACGAGGCGCTGGAGATCTACGACGGGGTCGGGTATCTGGGGGGCAGGGCGCGGACGCTGCGCAGGGTGGGGCAGCTACTGCTGGAGCGGGGTGAGTTCGACCTCGCGGTGCTGACGTTCACGGAGGTCCTGGAGCTGTGCCGGGACTCCGGCGATGTGATCGGCGAGGGGCATCTACTGCGCGATCTGGGCCATGCCTTCGCACTGATGGGACGGCCCGACCGGGCCAGGTACTTCTTCGACCGGGCAGTAGCGGCCCGGGAGCAGATCATGGATTTCGGCGGTGGCGCTCTGGCCCGCCTGGATCTGGCGCGGCTGCTGGAAGATGAACCGGGGCGTACCCGCGATCTGCTGACCCCTGCGCTGGACGTGTTCAGGAACCAGGGCATGAAGGGTGAGCTGGCGGAGACGCGGCGGCTGCTCGGCACCGGCTGAGACGATCGGGCTCGGTGCAGCCCTGAGGCCATGGAGCTCGGTGCGGCCCTGAGGTTCAGTGGCCGCCGGGTGTTGCTCCGGGCCCGGGGGCCGAGGGGCCGGGCACCCGGGTGGTCAGTCCCAGGGGTTGTTGTCGGTGGAGCCGGTGGGGGTGGGGGTGGCGGTGCTGGTCGTGGCCGGCTGAGTGCCGGTCCCCGACGCGCCGTCGGCCCATCCCACCTGGACACCGACCGCGGTCACGACCACGACCGCGACGGTGGCGAAGGCGGCGCGGAGGGCGTTGCGGGTGGTGGAGTTCTTCGACATCGGGCTGTCCTCTCGTCGGTGTTCCGTTCCTTCTGGACACCACGTTAGGAATGACCGGATTCACCGCACCGGTCCCGCTCTTATCCCCCCGCTATCACGGGCCCGCATTCCCTGTCGCCTGCGGCGCACGCCCGTCCCGACAGGGCATGACCACCTCCCCTGCGCACCCCGCCGCTATCCCGGGACGCGCCGACGGGCCCCGGACGGCATTGGTCTCGCGATGCCCTCCGGATAGGCCACGTGTGGAGGATTCCCGGCAGAAGCAAGGCACGACAGCCGTCCCTCACAGCGCCCCGGCCCGCAGCCGCTTCCGGGGTCGCCTCTCCCCGACGAGCAGGAGTCCTTTCATGACGCTCAGCCTCCCCCCGCAGGACAGCCCGGCGACCTCCGACCCGCTCGGCTCCCTGATACGCGGCCACCGTCTCCGTATCGGTCTGACGCAGCGGGAGCTGGCGGACCTCTCCACCATCAGCGTGCGTGCCATCCGGGACCTGGAGAAGGGGAAGGCCCAGCGGCCGAGAAAGGACACGGTGCGTCTGATCGCCGACGCGCTGAGACTCGGCCCCCGGTCGCGTACGGCGTTGGAGGAGGCGGCAAGACGCGGGCCGCGGGCGGGCGGTGACCTCCGGCGCCTGTCCGTGGAGCGGGCGGCACCGCCCCTGCCGCTGTACCCGCTGGTGGGACGGGAGGCGGAGACCGGTGTGGTCGTGGAGGAGCTGGCGTCGGGCGCCGAGCGGCTGATCACCGTCGTCGGGCTGAGCGGCGTCGGCAAGACCCGGCTCGCCCTGGAGGCGGCCGCCCGCCTGCACCAGGCCGGTCTGCCCGTGCTGTGGCACTCCGGTGACGAGGCCACCGCCGACTGCCTCCGGGCCGACGACGACCCGCTGCCCCGACTGGCCGACGGGTGCGCGCGTTTCCTGCGCGGCGACGGTGAGGCCGGGGACCTGCCGCCCGAACTGGCGGATGTCGTGGGAGCCATCGGCGGACCCGGCACCGTGCTCGTCCTCGACGACGTCGACACCAGTGGCCTCGACTTCGGCCGGCTGAGCCGTCTGCTGCGCGAGTTCCCCGTCCTGCGCCTGCTGATCACCGGGGAGCGGCCGTGGAGCGTCCCCGGCGAACGCCTCTTCCTGCTCTCCCCGTTGGAGGCGCCCGCGCCCGCCGCCGGGCACACGGACGCTGCGGCCGTCCGGTTCTTCCTCAGCCAGCTCCGCCGTGTCCGCCCCGACATCGTGCCCGACGCGCAGGGCCTCGCCGATGTCGCCTGGATCTGTCACCGCCTCGACGGCCATCCGGCCGCGCTCGGCGCCGCCGCCTCCTGGCTCGCCGTCTGCGACCTGTCCACCCTGCGCAACATCGTCGACTCCGACCCTGCGCCGCTGCTCGACCACCTCGCCGGAGGCCCGCACGGCTCCCGTCTCCAGGAGCGGGTCGGCCACACCCTCTCCGCACTTCCCGCCCCGTACCGGACGCTCGTCGGCGACCTGTGCCGCCTGGGCGACGGGGAGTTCCTGCTACAGGACGTCGTGCGGCTCACCGGGCGCACGCTGCCGGAGTGCGGCCGGCTGATCCGTGAGCTGCTGGTCAGCGGTGTGGTCCGGTCCAGTGCGGACAACGGGCGCCCGGGGTTCCGCGTCCTGTGCGTGGTACGCACGTCGGCCGGCGCTGCGGCTGCCGTCTGACTGCCGCAGCCCCGCCGAACTGCTGGCCCTACCGCCGGAACAACTGCCGCTCCGCACCCGGCTCCGGCGGTTGTATGACCTTGCCGGCCCGGAACGGACGACAGGGCGGGGGCCGGCCGGTCCGGTCTCTCCCTCCCGGTCCGCCGGCCCGCACCGCCCGCACCTCTCGGCCCCGCACTCTCAGGACCCGCCCATCCCCGCCGCGACCCACACAGGAGACCCCATGTCGTCCGACGCGACCGTCGCACCCGCTCCGGCCGCCTTCCGGTTGCCGCTCTCGGAGGCCCAGCGCGACATCTGGACGGCTCACACCCTGGACCCCACCGGCCTGAAGTACAACGTCGCCGAGTGCCGGGACATCCTCGGCCCGGTCGACCCGACGCTGATGGGGGCCGCCTGGCACCGCCTCGTCGAGGAGGCGGACGTCATGCGCACCCGCTGCTTCGAGGACGACGGCGACAGCGTGTGGCAGCTCATCGACGCCGAACCGGGCACCCGTACCCTCCCGTTCACCGATGTGAGCGCCGCCGATGACCCGGAGCGCATGGCCTGGAGCCTGGTCGACGCGGCGATCGGCACCCCCTTCGACCTGACCCGCGAGTCGCCGGTCCGCTGCGCGCTGATCAAGCTGGCCGAGGACCGGTACTTCTACTTCTACGGCTTCCACCACCTGCTGGTCGACGGCGTGAGCGTGTCGATGCTGCTGAAGCGACTGGTCGAGCTGTACGAGAAGGCGGTCGCCGCCGAGCCCTGGGGCGATTCGCCGTTCGGCCGGCTGGCCGATCTCCACGCCGAGGACGCCGCCCGGCGGAGCTCCGAGGAGGCCGTCGCCGAACGGGACGCCTGGCGCGAGCACCTGGCCGGAGCGCCGGTAACGCCGCACAGCCTGGTCCGGGGAACCGGCCGGGCGGTCACGTCCCGGGGCGCACTGCCCTTCGCCCGGCGCACGGTCCTGGTGCCGGCGGCGGACGCGGACCTGCTGCGCGTCGTCGCGCGCGCCGAGCGGGTCTCCTGGTCGGTCCTGATGGTCGCCCTGTTCACGGTCTACCTGCACCGCGTCACGGCGCAGGACGAGCTGATGCTCGCACTGCCGGTGACGGGCCGCACCACGAAGGCCGCCCGCAGCACGCCCGGCATGACCTCGAACGTCGTACCGCTGCGGCTGCGGGTGGACGCCGAGGAGACCCTGCGCACACTGGTGCGGACGGTGTCCGCCGAGGTCAAGTACGGTCTGCGCCACCAGCTCACGCGTTACGAGGACCTGCGGCGGGATGCCGGCGCCCTCACCCGAGCCCGCAGGCTGACCGGGCCGGTGCTCAACATCATGGGCTTCAACGCCGACATGACGGTGTGCGGCCACCCCACGATCAACCACAACGTGAGCAACGGGCCGGTGGACGACCTCAGCGTCGCGGTGTACGACCTGGGCGCGGCGGACGGCCTGCGGATCGACTTCGACACCCCGGTCGACGAGGTCGACGCGGACGCCGTCGCCGCCCACCAGGACCGCTTCGTCGCCTTCCTCACGGCCGCCCTCGCCCCGTCCGAGGAGCGGGGAGAGCCGGCCGGTCGCAGGGTCGCGGAGCTGGAGTTGCTGTCGGCGGCCGAGCGGGAACTGCTGCTCGGGCCGTGGGCCGGGGCCCTGGCCGACCGGGACGACGCCTCACTCGTAGAACGGTTCGAGGCACAGGTGGCCCGCTCGCCGGAAGCCGTCGCACTCATCGACGACGACCGGCCGGTCACCTACGGACAGCTCAACGCATCCGCCAACCGCTGGGCCCACCATCTGTGTTCACGGGGCCTGGGCCGGGGCCACCTGGCCGGCATCCTCCTCGAACGCGACGCCACCTTCGCCACCGCACTGATCGCCGTGCTCAAGACCGGCGCCGGACATGTACTCCTGGACCCCGACTTCCCCGACGCGCGACTCCACTCCGCCGCCGCCGAAGCCGGCATCAGCCACCTCGTCACACGAACGGAACTCGCCGACCGCCTCCAGGGCAGCTGGGCCGTCTGCGCGGAAGGGCCGGACGAGGTCTCGGACCACGACGCGGACAACCTCGGGATACCGATCCGGGGCGACGACCTCGCCTGCGTGATGTTCACCTCCGGCTCCACAGGGCGGCCCAAGGGCATCCTCTCCTCACACCGCAACCTCGTTTCGACCCTGGTCGGCCAGGCCTACCTCCCGACCAGCCCCGACGAGGTGTTCCTCCAGTCCTCGCCCGTCTCCTGGGACGCATTCAGTCTCGAATTCTGGGGACCCCTGCTGCACGGCGGGTCCACCGTCCTCCAACCGGGGCAGAAGCCCGAACCCGCGCTCATCGCCGAGCTCACGCAACGGCACAGGGTCTCCACCCTGCTGCTGTCGGCCAGCCTCTTCAACCACCTCACCGACGAACACCCCGAAGCGTTCACGTCGGTCACCACCGCCTACACGGTCGGAGAGGCCGCGTCTCCCGCCCACGTACACACGCTGTTGCAGGCCCGACCGGGGATCAGGGTGATCAACGGGTACGGCCCCGCCGAGGCGATGATCTACGCCACCACCCACACCATCGCACCCTCCGACGAACCCCACACCGCCATCCCGATCGGGACACCGCTGGCCAACAAGCCGCTCTACGTCCTCGACACCGCACTCCGGCTCTGCGCACCCGGCGCCACCGGTGAACTGTACGTAGCCGGCGACGGCCTCGCTCACGGCTACCTCGACCGACCCGACCTCACCGCCACCCACTTCGTCCCCAACCCCTACGGCCCTCCCGGCACCCGCCTCTATCGCACGGGCGACCTCGCCCGCTTCGACCACCACGGCCACCTCCACTACCAAGGCAGAGCCGACAACCAGATCAAGATCCGCGGCTTCCGCATCGAACCCGCCGAGGTGGAGGCCGCCCTCCTCAGCCACCCCCACATCACCCAAGCCGCCGTCACCATGCACAACAAGCAACTCTCCGCACACATCGTCACCACGGCCACGGCAATGGAGGACATCCGGCGCCACCTCGCCGAACGGCTCCCCGAACACCTCCTCCCCACCTACCTCACCCCACTCGGCCAGCTCCCGCTCACCGCCAACGGAAAGATCGACAAGCGCGCCCTCCCCGAGCCGGTCGCGGTCCCGTCGGGCGGACGTGCCTCGCGCACCTTGCTGGAGGAGCTCCTGACCAGCCTCTTCACCAGGACGCTCAACTCGCCCACGGACCTGTCCATCGACGACGACTTCTTCCACCACGGCGGGCATTCCATTCTCGCCGCCCGCCTCAACAACCGGATCGCACAGGCCCTGGGCGTCCGGCTGACCATTCGGGACGTCTTCGAGAACCCCACCGTGGCGCGGCTCGCGGAGAAGATCAGTACGGAGAAGGGCCTCCCGGCGCTGCTTCCGCTGTCCGCCGGTGAGGGGCCCGACGAGGGGCCGGCCCCGGTGTCGTTCGCCCAGCGGCGGCTGTGGCTGCTGGCGGACCTGGAGGGCGGCAGCACCGCCTACAACGTGCCGATGGCGGTGCGCCTGGAGGGTGCGCTGGACGTCGACGCCCTTGAGGCGGCCCTCAATGACGTGGTCGAGCGGCACGCCCCCCTGCGGACCCTGTTCGAGACGGTCGACGGTGAGCCACGGCAGCGCGTCCTCCCGGCCGCCCAGGCCCGGATGGTGGTCGAGCGCCGCGAGGTGACCCCGGACGCACTGGACCGGGCCATGGTCGAGGCCGGCCGTCACCTCTTCGACCTACGGACCCGGCTCCCGCTCAGCGTGACACTGTTCCGCCTGGACGAGGCGGCCCACCAACTGGTGATCGTGGTGCACCACATCGCCACGGACGGTCAGTCCGGCCACGTGTACGTCACGGACCTGGCCCAGGCGTACGAGGCGCGGGTCGCGGGTGCCGGGGGCCGGGTGCTGGAGCCGCTGTCGGTGCGCTACGCGGACTACGCGGTCTGGCAGCAGCGGGCGCTGGGCTCGGCCGACGACCCCGAGAGCGTCCTGTCACAGGAGCTGGCCTTCTGGCAGAAGACCCTGGAGGGACTGCCCGAGGAACACGGCCTGAACCTCGACCACCCCCGCCCCGCGCAGGCCTCGCACCGCGGCGGAACGGTCGAAGTCGACCTGGGTGACGACGTGTTCGAGCGGATCGGCGAACTGGCCCGGGCCGAGGGGTGCACACCGTTCATGGTGGTGCACGCGGCACTCACCGCCGCCCTGACCCGGCTCGGCGCCGGCACGGACCTCGCCATCGGCACCCCCGTCGCCGGCCGCACCGACGAAGCACTCCGCGACCTCGTCGGATTCTTCGTCAACACCCTCGTCCTGCGCACCCGAACCGACGGCGACCCCACCTTCCGCGAACTCCTCTCACACGTCCGCACCACCGACCTCGACGCCTTCGCCCACCAGGACGCACCCTTCGACCTCGTCCTCGACACCCTCAACCCCACCCGCACACTCTCCCGCCACCCCCTCTTCCAGATCTGCCTCACCCTGGAGACCGCCACCCCCGTGCTCGATCTGCCGGGGCTCCGGCCGGGTCACGTCCAGACCTTCGCCAACGGGTCGGCCAAGTTCGACCTGGAGTTCCTGCTCCGCTCGGACGACGGTCAGGGCCTGCGGGGTGTGGTCGTCTTCGCGGAGGACCTGTTCGACCACTCCACCGTGCAGCGCATGGTGACGGTGCTCGGCGCGGTGTTGCGGCAGGCGCTGACCGCCCCGGAGGCGCACCTCGCGGAGTTCGAGGTGTTGTCGGCGGACGACCGGGAGTTGCTGCTCGGGCCGTGGGCCGGGTCCGTGGCCGCCGTGGACGACGTCTCGCTCGTGGAGCGGTTCGAGGCACAGGTGGCCCGCACACCGAAGGCCGTCGCACTCATCGACGACGACCGGCCGGTCACCTACGGACAGCTCAACGCATCCGCCAACCGCTGGGCCCACCACTTGCGTTCACGGGGCCTGGGGAGAGGCGACCTGGCCGGCATCCTCCTCGAACGCGACGCCACCTTCGCCACCGCGCTGATCGCCGTCCTCAAGACCGGCGCCGGACACGTACTCCTGGACCCCGACTTCCCCGACGGACGCCTCCGCTCAGCCGCCGACGAAGCCGGCATCAGCCACCTCGTCACACGCACGGAACTCGCCGACCGTCTCCACGGCAGCTGGGCCGTCTGCACGGAAAGGCCGGACGAAGACTCCGGTTGCTCATCGGACAATCTCGGCCTGCCCATCCGGGGCGATGACGTGGCGTGCGTGATGTTCACCTCCGGCTCCACCGGACGCCCCAAAGGCATCCTCTCCTCACACCGCAACCTCGTATCCACCCTCACCGC